>JAHIFK010000091.1 GCA_018900975.1 Methanobacteriota archaeon | reverse complement strand
TAATAGAGAATAGACCAAGCTGTACCGTAGGAACTACGGGAATTTACGACCGTCAAGGACTTTCAATAGAGAGCCGATGCAGCGGTACGCTCCGTGGCTTTAGCCCGGAGTAGTTCACAATAGGCTAATTTAAGAATATTTAATTATCCCATAGCATTCATGGAAGCTATCCCAGCCTTAACAGCCTCAACAGACCTATCCAGCGCTTTCTTCTCATCATCCGCAAGCTCAAGTTCAATAACCTCCTCCACGCCTTTCCTTCCCAGCTTCACAGGCACGCCAAGATAAACATCCTTATTCCCGTACTCGCCATCCAGATAAGCGCATACTGGCATTACCCTTTTTGTATCCTTAAGCACAGCCTCGACCATTTTCGCAACAGCCGCCGATGGCGCATAGAAGGCGCTTCCCGTCTTGAGATGATTGACGATCTCAGCCCCGCCGTTCACTGTCCTTTCCACAAGCCGCTGGATGATATCTTTTGACATCAGTTCCGTTATCGGGACGCCCGAAACGGTCGTAAACCGCGGCAGCGGCACCATCGTATCCCCGTGCCCGCCGAGAACCATAGCGCTGATATCCCGCACAGAGCAGCCCAGTTCCATAGCGATAAATGTTGCGAACCTGCCTGAATCAAGCACACCGCTCATGCCAAAAACGCGCCGCGGCTCAAAACCCGTGGTCTTCAAAGCGACATAGGTCATGATATCAAGCGGGTTAGTTACAGTGATAATTATCGAATCAGGCGCGTATCTAGCGATGTTCTGCGAGACTTCCCTGATTATCTTCCCGTTTATCTTAAACAGGTCTTCCCGTGTCATTCCCGGCTTTCTTGCTATCCCTGCCGTGACAACAACAACATCCGAGCCTTCTATGTCCTTATAATCGTTAGTTCCGGTAACTTTTGAGTCGTATCCGCACAGGGGTCCTGCTTCTGCAAGGTCAAGCGCTTTACCCTGCGGCAGACCCTCTACGATATCTGTCATGACGACATCGCCTAATTCCATCTCTGCTATCCTCTGCGCTGCTGTTGCGCCCACGGCGCCTGCTCCTATGATCGTGATCTTTTGCATTTTGTTCACCTGGATTTGGGGTAATGAGGATTTAGGGGATGATAATATTTGTGTTCAATCAGTGATATTTATCCCCACGCCTGAAAGTCCGATGACCCTGCCCCCCTCATCCTTTAACGCTGCGCTGTTCCAGCGATATGGAATCGGCCCCCCGTTCTTACATATGATATGTGCATCCACCTGGGAATATCCCGTTTCTTCAGCTGACCTTATCGCTTCAGCCATTTTTTTCCTGTCCTTTTTATCGATAAAATCCTGAATCGGTCTTCCCATAACCTCGGTTCCCAGATTGCCTGTTGCTTCTGTCAGCCTGCTGTTCCACCTGATAAGATTTCCATCCACATTAAGTGCATAGATAATAAATGGTATCCTCTCAATGATATGCTCAAGTTCATTCTGCGCTTTTGCCAATTCCTCAAAAGCCCACTTTCGCTCATTTATCTCCTGTTCAAGCTGTACTATTTTCTCCTCAAGCTTCCTGATTATGCGCTCACTGTACTGTCTGAGATATTCCTCCTCTTTATATATCAGTGATTTTACAGGTTTTATCGATCCTGCTTCATATTCCCTGAGCACGGTTTCAATTTGTTCCAGCATGTCCCTGAGATGTGCAGGCTTTACAATGAACCGCGACGCTCCAAGCTTTAAAGCCAGTTCGCTGTCTTTTTCACTTACATAATGCGCGGTATAGAAAACAAAAGGTATGTCAGTGGCTGATTCGCTCTTCCTGAGTTCACGAAGCAGTGTGAACCCGTCCATTTCCGGCATCATTATGTCAGATATTATAATATCAGGTTTTGATGTTACGACCGCCTGTAGGGCCTCAATGCCGTTGCATGCCTCAGCGACCTCATAATTCCTTGATGACAGCAGCTCTTTGAGCATGGTCCTGTCATTCTTGGTATCATCTACTACCAGTATTTTCATTGTTCAATATTCCCCTTAATAGCCTTCGTCAGTTTTGTTATCCTATCATTTATAATAGGACGAATCCGTTATATCATAATTATCATATCTAATAGGATAAATATGTTTTGTTAGTTCATTTGCCCGGAAGAAATTTAGAAGTCTTTGATCTGGTGGATGCTATCGGCAGCGTAAATGTGAACGTGCTCCCCTCGCCATATATGCTCTCTGCCTTTATCTCACCGCCTTGCAGCCCCACAAGCTTCTTTGATATCGCAAGACCAAGGCCTGTGCCGCCATAATTCTTGGTGATCCCGGAATCCAGCTGGTCGAATTTCTCAAACAGCCTGTCCACATCCTCTTCATTGATGCCTATACCTGTGTCGACCACCTGGAATTTCGCCATATCCCCTTCTTTTTTGGCAGCGGAAGTGACCATCCCGCCATCTTTCTTGCTGAATTTCACTGCATTGGAAAGCAGGTTGAAAAGAATCTGTCTGAATCTCTGGGGATCTGCCTCTATGGTTCCCAGCTCCTGATCAATATCAGTTTTAATGACAACATTACGCTTTTTCGCCATTTCACAGACAAGACCTGTGGTCTCATAAATTGTATCAGCCACATTCATATCTTCAAAAATCAGGTCGATCTTTCCTGCCTCAACTTTTGACAGGTCAAGGATATCGTTTATTATATTCAGAAGGTGTCTTCCGCTTGTGAGAACATTTTGCACATATTGCATATGCTTCTCCTCATTGCATACTTTCTGCCTGAGCAGTTCTGAGAAACCGATGATGGAGTTAAGAGGCGTGCGCAGTTCATGGCTCATATTTGAAAGGAACTGGGATTTTGCCCTGCTTGCGCTTGCAAGACGTTCGTTCTCAAGTATCATCCTTTCTGCTTTTTTGCGGACCGTTATGTCATTTGAGACCACGTTCACAGAAGCCACAGCTGTTACAATGCCGGTGCGCGGGTTTTTGACCGGGCTTAATGTCTGGTGGAACCATTTTCCATTGCTTTCGTATTCACAATGCTGCGGTTCTCCATTCTCAAAAACGCTGCTGACTCTTTCAGTGAACACTTTAATGCGGTCAGGTGAATGAATATCCTTATAACTTTTCCCCCTGTAGTCCTGTATCCCCAATCGTAAAAGATGTTTGGAATTCATGAAAAGGTATCTGCCATCCCTGTCCACCATGTATATTGAATCGTCAGTGGATTCCACAAGCGAGCGGTATTTTTCTTCAGACTCGCGAAGAGCGTCCTCTGCTTTCTTGCTCTCCGTGATGTCCTCCATCATGGCTATCAGGAACTGTGGTCCGCCTTCTGCGCTGTTCACTACAGATACAGCAAGACGCCCCCATAATATGGTTCCGTCCTTACGAACGTATCGCTTCTCCATTATGTAATGGTCTCGCTTCCCTGTTATCGCTTCGTTGAAAAGGAGAAGATTCGGAGAAACATCCTCAGGGTATGTGTAATCTATGAATTTCTTGCCGCGCACCTCCTCGGCGCTGTAGCCTATCATCTTCATGAAAGCCGGATTGCTGTCCAGGATACACCCGTCCAGATCGCTCAGGTATATACCGATGACAGCCTTATCGAACATCGCTATGAACCGCGCTTCGCTGTTGCGCAGTCTTTTGTTCATCCGCTCCTGCTCGGTAAGAGAGTTCTTCAGGTCGCCACTCATCCTGTTGAAGGCAGCCGCAAGTTCACCGATCTCGTCGTTTGTCCTGATGTATACCTGAGCGCCGGATTTCTCCTTTACATTATCCTGCGCCGCGTCTTTCAGGTTGACGTTCGGTGTTGAGAAATAATTTGAAATAGCCCAGCTAATTATTGCCAGCGCGAACGCTAACAGGCTGAAAAGTAATATGAAATATTTTGCATCTGAAATTGCGTTTTCAAGATTTATCCTTTGGTTTGAGAATACTGTTTCTTCATTTAATAAAGCGCGGTCCACCACCTTTAAAAAATCCGTTTCGGCTTCTTCATAGTCTTCATATTTATCAAGGACTTCCTGACCTGAAACGCCCTGTTTTTTCAGTTCTATTAATTCAAAACCAACTCTCTGGAGCCTCTGACCTTCGATCCTTATATCCTCTAAAAATGGTTTTTTTTCGGGGAAGTATCTGTTTACAAGGTCTTCGTATCTGCTTAAGGAACGGTTGTACAATTCTATTCCAGATATGATCTTTCCATATTCGTTCTGCAATAATGCGCTGTCTGTCCTGTTCTCTGACATTAGGGACACAAATTCATGGGTGGATGTCACTATTCTTGTGCCGCTGCTTTTCACCTCCCCCAGAGATTCAATGACCGGTATGGTTTCCATTTCAACTTTAGCATATGTGCCGGAAATAAAATTCGTGGCTGCAAGTCCGGCATAAGCTACCGCCACAAGCAGAAGCAAAAACGCTAAGAAAGCCAGCGTCAGCTTGATATTGATTTTCATATTCGGGTCTCCTTATTGGCTATTATTGGTAACGTGACTGTAAATGTGCTCCCCTCTCCATATTTGCTCTCAGCCGTTAAACTACCACCATGCAGTTCCACCAGCCTCTTCGTGATGGCAAGACCCAGCCCTGAGCCTCCATATTTCTTTGTGATCCCTGAATCAAGCTGCTCGAATTCGGTAAACAATTTCTTCATATCTTCTTCCCTGATCCCAATGCCCGTATCGGATACGGAGAACTTCGCCATATCTCCTTCCTTCTTTGCTGTTATGGTTATAGTTCCTCCCTCAGGTTTGCTGAATTTCACCGCATTAGAAAGAAGGTTGAACATTATCTGCTTGAACCTCTGATTATCGGCTTCCATGAATAAAAGAGAAGGGTCAAGTTCATTCTTAAGTTGTATCTTTTGTTTTGATGCTTTTTCTTTTATGAGTATCAAAGTCCCATCTATCAATGAAGGAACATTTATCTTTTCGATGACAAGTTCCATCTTTCCGGATTCCACTTTTGAGAGGTCCAGAATATCGTTGATAAGGTTGAGCAGGAATTTCCCGCTTGTAATTACATTGTCAAGATGGTGCAGCGATTTTTCATCAAGGGATGAATTCATCTTTATCAATTCTGAAAAGCCGAGGATGGAATTAAGAGGTGTTCGCAGTTCATGGCTCATATTGGCCAAGAATTCGGATTTAGCCCTGCTGGCATAGGCAAGATTCTGATTTTCAATACGTATCTCATCTGCGCGCTTAAGCTCAGTGATATCCTTGATCGTTCCCATACTTGCCACCATGCCGCGATAATCAATAAGCCCCACATTCATATTAACGATAATTCTTGTTATCCCGTCCCTGTACAGCACGCGGAATTCGTATTCCCTGGCAACATTCTCTCCTGCCAGCCTTCGATGATAGCGGTCTAATACCATTTCCATATCTTCCGGCGCGATAAATTCGCGAAATTCCCTTCCTGTGAGTTCTTCCACAGTGTAACCTACCATCCGGGCAAACGCCTCATTGACGAATTGAAGTACCCCGTCCTGGATAATAAAGACGCCGTCCTGAATATTTTCGATCAACATGCGGTGTTTTTCTTCACTCTGGCGCAGTGCCTCCTCTGCCTGCTTGCGTTCCGAGATATCAAGGAAAGCCTCCAGAAGAACTTCCCTGCCAGCAAGATTAACACAGACAACGGACTTCAATATTGGAATACGCCTGCCATCTTTTGTTATAAGTATTTTCTCGGATTTATCAACTTTCTGTTTCAGATCAATGATCGGGCATTTGCCATCTTCAGCAGGACAGAGTACTTTATTGCATATCAGCCCTGCGATCTCCTCTTCATATCCATAACCCATCATACCAAGGGCTGCTAGATTTGCTTTCAGGATCTTCTTATCATCCATACCGATCATAATAATGCCATAGGGCATGGAATCGAGCATGGTCTGAAGCGTCCGCTTTGAGATAGTTGTCTTCTGCAGTTCTTCTGTCATTTTATCGAAAGCAGAGGCAAGCTGCCCTATTTCATCATTTGATTGTATCCCTGTCTTGACGTTCAAATTGCCGTGGGCAATTTCACGGGTAACAGTTCTCAATTTTTTAATCGGGTGCGATATGGAACTTGAAATGATTATGGACATCACTGTTCCGAGTATCAGAATAACAAAACCCAGGCCCAGTAATTGGGTATTAAATGCTAAAATAATTCTTTCCTGGTCAAGGACATTGGCGTTCAATTGATGCGTCGTTTCTGATAACAGCTCGCGATGCTTTTTTTTAGCGTTATTTATCAGTCCATAAACCAGGATCCGTTTCTCATTTATCTCCTTAGCATTCATTCTGTTCTGCTGCAAATTTGCCAGATAATTTATGTCTTCACGTATTTCACAGAATATGCCTTCCATTTCTTTAAATCTGGCTCTTGAATTATTGTCCGAATTATTTTCTAATGACCGGATGATCCCTTGCAGATCATCTATATCCTTATTCGCTTTTTCGAGATTTTCGCTGTAAGCCACTGTGAAAAATTTGTCCACGTTCTTTTCAAGAGATTCAAGAGATATCCCGATCTCCTGCAGTTCACTTATCTGTGAACTCAGAGGTATTACCTGTTGTGAATGAACCCTGAGATCCTGCATTTGAATATAACCATACAACGTAGCGCCTATATACAATAAAATAATGATCGAGAATCCAAGGAGGATCCTTTTTCCGATCGATAAGTTGAATGGTTTTCCTGACATGCTTTTCTTAATTTTTTAACGAATAATTATTGCATTTTTAAGCAGATCCGGATTGATAACAGCGCCTATCTTATCTGCCATCTTGATGTTCACATAGAGCCTGCCTATCTTGTTCGTTACCTGTGGAATATCAGATGGCTTTTTGCCGTCAAGAATGCGCAATGCTGTAAGGGCAGACCATTCACCCTGTTCTTCAGGCATTTTTGTATAGCCGATCAGTGTATAGGGAGTCATCCATTCAGCGGTAGCGCCGGCCGGGATCTTTGTGTTTTCCAGAACAAAGATTTCTGCATCTTTTTTGTCCCAGTTCGTTATGCCGGCATTGTTTTCAAGTATAACTATGTCAACTTCATTTTGAAGCTTGATGTATGACTGTTTCCATTCTTCAAATGTATTGACATGATACTTACTGGTAAAACTGATATTGAACAATTTTTTGTAATATTCGGCGTTTTTCCAGTCAGTAGTAGTATTTCCTGCCATAAATCCAACTCTATCACCTTTTGAATATTCTTTCAAAAAATCTATAAGCCTGGGGGTCATGCTTACTTCTATCATACCTGCGGTATTATTGTACGGCGCACCATAGATGGAGGCATCCCAGTTTATAGCGCAGAATACAAAAGGCAAAGATGCATCCCTGTAATAAGGCATCAATAAATACTTGAAAGCCGGGTCGTCAGAAACTATAACAACATCAGGCTTGAAATCTTCAATAACGGATTTTGCCTTCAGCGCAGCCAGTTTACCGAATTCTGCCGTATCGTTCCTCTTTGTATCCATTCTGTGGATCTTAAGTTCAATACGTGTGCCGTCCAGCGCAGATTCAACGCCTTTTGTGATGCCGTCGCTCCATTCATAACCCTCATGGTAAGAATCTATATAAAGGATCTTTTTACCATCGTAGGTTTTTGTAATGTTTTCTCCGGTGGTTTGGTTTGCCGCCGTTTTCTCTTCTGCGATGCAGCCGATCATTACAGCTGAAAGGAGGACAAATAACAATACCAGAATTGCCTTTTTAATAATATCAACACCCATTATCAAGTGAATTTGCTATTTCAATTTCTTCTATCATTATTATACTCATTATGTAAATGTTATGTATATATAATTATTCACACTCACTTTATCCTTTTAATAGGGAGGTAAAAGGTGAACGTGCTGCCCTCACCGTATCTGCTCTCAACGGATATCGAGCCGCCTTGCAGTTCCACAAGCTTCTTTGATATCGCAAGCCCAAGGCCTGTGCCGCCATAATTCTTGGTGATCCCGGAATCCAGCTGCTCAAATGTCTGGAACAGCTTGTCCATATCTTCTTCCCTGATACCGATACCCGTGTCACTTACACTGAATTTTGCCATATCTCCCTCTTTTTTCACAGCAACAGTGACCACACCGCCCTCGGGTTTGCTGAACTTTACTGCATTGGAAAGCAGGTTGAAGAGTATCTGTTTGAACCTCATATGGTCTGCCTCTATGAATTCCAGTCCCGGTTCAAATTCACTTTTTAAAATAACTTTCCGCTTTGAAGCAATTTCCCTTACAAGACCTGCTGTCTCATTTATGGTCTTCGCCACATTCATATTTTCAATTATCAGGTCTATCTTTCCTGCCTCCACCTTTGACAGGTCAAGAATATCATTGATTATATCTAGCAGGTGTCTGCCGCTTGTGAGAACATTATCCACATAGCGCGCATGCTTCTCCTCATTGCATGTTGTCTGTTTGAGCAGATCCGAGAAACCGATTATGGAATTAAGAGGCGTGCGCAGCTCATGGCTCATATTTGCCAGGAACTCGGATTTTGCCCTGCTTGCGCTTGCAAGGCGCTCGTTCTCAAGTATGATCTTTTCTGCTTTTTTGCGGGCTGTTATGTCACTTGATACCACGTTCACAGCAGTCACAGCTGTTACCATGCCAGTGCGCGGGTCTTTGACAGGGCTTAAGGTCTGGTGGAACCATTTTCCGTCGTTTTCGTATTCATACTGCTGCGACTCTCCTTTCTCAAAAACGCGGCTGACACTATCCGTGAATGTCTTCGCCTGTTCCTCCGGATGAATATCCCTGTAATTCTTGCCCAGGTAATCTTCGATCCCAAGACGTGTTAGATGTCTGGAATTAATGAAAAGGTATCTGCAATCCCTGTCCACCATGTATATGGAATCATCTGTGGATTCCACAAGCGAGCGATATTTTTCTTCAGACATCCTTATTTTTTCTTCTGCCTGTCTGTCATTCTCAAGCAGCGTGTTCTTTCCTTTGGTAGTGATGAAGAAAAGCCGCGCGCATATCAGTACAAATATTGAGCCCCATAAGAACACCTGTGAGACCAGTATTTTAAGATCCAGTATCTCACTGCCTGTAATCAGGAAATATTCAAAAGAAATGTAGCCAGCCATGAAAAAGAAAATAAATATGACCAGGATAAGCCACCATTTGTAACTGGACTGCATCCTGGAAATGTTATAAGTGCGCCAGAAATACAATATCGAATAGATAAAAATAACTATACCGATGCCAACGGATATAATATTGAAGGTCATATTAAACCTTCTTTTTTCGCAGCCACAGGCAGGTAAAAGGTAAACGTGCTCCCCTCGCCGTATCTGCTCTGTGCCATTATCCTGCCTCCCAGAAGTTCCACAAGTTTTTTTGAGACCGCAAGTCCAAGGCCTGTGCCACCGTATTTTCTTGCTATACCTGAATCAAGCTGCTCGAAACTATGGAATAGCCGTCCCATATTTTCTTCATTTATCCCTATGCCGTTGTCAGCCACTGAGAACTTTGCCATATCCCCTTCCTTTTCTGCGGTTATTGTTACCGTCCCGCCCTCAGGCTTGCTGAACTTAACGGCATTGTCAAGCAGATTGTTAAGCACCTGCCTGAATTTCTGTCCATCAGTATCAATAAATTCAATTTCATGTCCCAGGTCTTTTTTAATTATTATTTTCTGTTTTCCTGCTTTTTCTTTTATATTCTCAAGAACTTCATTTACTGCAACAGGAACAGAAACATGCTCGATCGTAAATTCCATCTTTCCTGATTCGACCCTGGTCAGGTCGAGGAGGTCATCTATTATCCTTAGCAGGTTCTTCCCGCTCAAATGAACATTATCCGCATAACGCTGCTGCTTCTGATTCAAATCTCCCGCTTCTTTTTTCTTGAGAAGTTCCGTGAAACCGATGATAGCGTTAAGAGGCGTTCGAAGCTCATGGCTCATGACCATCAGGAAATTGGATTTCGCCCTGTTCGCAAGCGCAAGACGCTCATTCTCGCGCTGTATCCCCTCATTCCGCCTGCGTTCCGTGATATCGCGCATTATCGCGCTGAAAAATATCTTTTCCCCGGTCTTCCATGAGGAAAGGGATATCTCCATGGGGAATTCACTTCCGTCCTTCCTGAGCGCATGGAGTTCCACCGTTTTTCCAATAATATGGGACTCACCTGTAGTACGGATCCGTTCCATAACTTTATTATGATCTTCTCTGTATTTCTCACGCATCAGGATCGTAATCTGTTTACCTAGAACTTCGCTGCTCTCATATCCGAAGATCTTCTTTGCTGCATCGTTCCAGAAAACGATCTTTCCGTGGCCATCCGAAGAGATTATCGCGTCATTTGCAGACTGAGCTACAGAGCGGAAGCGTTCCTCGCTTTCTCTGAGAG
>JAHIFK010000007.1 GCA_018900975.1 Methanobacteriota archaeon | reverse complement strand
GGAAAGCGTGTAAAGATCGGCGGAGCAAAGCTGGCGTTCAAGACAGGGAATATTCCCATCTACATGGGCGCTCAGGGTCCAAAGATGCTCGAACTCGCTGGCAAGATAGCTGATGGCGTTCTAATAAACGCATCTCATCCCAAGGACTTCGAATTTGCGATAAAACAAATTGCATTAGGAGCAAAGGCCGTTGGCAGGGACCCGAAGAGCATTGACGTTGGCGCTTATGCATGCTTCTCCATCCACAAGGATGCAGAGAAAGCTAAGGGCGCAGCCAAAGTTGTGGTGGCGTTCATAGTAGCAGGTTCACCTGATACAGTGCTGGAAAGGCACGGCATCGATGTGAGCGCGAAGAAGAACATTGGCGACGCGATCGCAAAGGGCGATTTCCCCGGATTGAACACCCTTGTCACAGACGCAATGATAAATGCGTTCTCGATATGCGGAACACCGGCTGACTGCAAGGCAAAAGTGGTGGAGCTGCAGAAGATAGGCGTCACGCAGATCGTTGCAGGCTCACCAATAGGTCCAGATAAAGAGACAGCTATCAAGCTGATCGGAAAAGAGATAATCGGAGGAAAATAAAGTGATAACGCATTCGGAAAGCCCCATTATATCAAAGGGTATACCAAAGTCAGACCAGTACGATGTACTCACGCGGCTGGGAAGTATGAATGCTCCAAACGTGGGGCTTCCGAAAGTCGCAGACGTGGTGGAATACAACTACTGCTGCTCCTGCGGCACCTGCGAAGCCATATGCCCGATGAATGCGCCTATCGTTCAACGGGATATTGTTGATGTTTCCAAAGATAAGGGCAACTACAGGAAAATGGAACTCAAGACCGAATCTGTTTTCAAGGGGATAGATCCCCTGAAAGCAGATACCAATCCTTGCGTGAACTGCTATGCATGCGAACGCGTGTGCCCTATACTTGATGGCTTCCCCACTGACGAATTCAATAATATCAGGTCAATGAAAGCAGGGAAGAGCAAAACGCTTCACGGTCAGGATGGCGCCGCAGTGTCGCAGATCCTAAAATCACTGCTTGAGCAGGGAGAGATAGACTGTGCCATTGGCGTTGTTAAGAACGAAAGATGGTCTACAAAAATAGCATTGTTCACAAATGGAGAGGACGTTGCGAAAGCCGCAGGAACAAAATATACATATCAACCGGTTGTTGCGACCATAAGGGATATTCATCGAGCTTATATCGATAATGCAGAAACATCCCTCATATCGCACGACGGACATATGCGGGATGAGGAAAGAGGATATATCGATCCCATCAAAAATGTTCTTAAGAAATATAACAAAGTGGCTCTTGTAGGCGTGCCGTGTCAGATTCACGGCGCTCACCTGTTAAGGGAAAATCTCGACAGGATAGAACTGACCATCGGTCTCATCTGCATGGAAAGCTTCTCTGATGAGATCATGTTCTCTGAAATCATCCCCAAAGTAATGGGTGTGGACATCAGGGACGCAGTAAAGATGAACTTTAATAAAGGGAAATTTATCGTTAGCACTACAAAAGAAACAAAGGAAGTTCCCATAAAGGACGTGGCTCATCTGGCGCGGAAGGGGTGTCACTTCTGTCAGGACTATACATCTTATTTCGCGGATATCTCAGTTGGATCTGTGGGTTCAGACGATGGATATAGTACAATATTCACCAGGACCGAGAGGGGTGAGAAATACCTTAACAAGGTCACAGATATGGAATACTCCGAAAAGCCCATAAACATGGAAATTCTCAAGAAGCTCACAGGCATGAAGCACAAGAATAATAAATGGGACTGGCGCGGTTTCCTGAAAGAGATATGGAGCCGCGATGCACCCATCAGGCCGTGGGGCAGGGAGAGGATCGATAAGATACCTCCTCCGGAAGTTGAAATAGAGGAAATTCCCAAGGTTCCAAAGAAATAGTAATATGCGCAGGGGACTCTATCTTGGACGATTCCAGCCATATCATTTAGGACATCATCAGGTCTTAATAGAGATAGCCAAAGAAGTCGATGAGATAATAATAGGTATAGGAAGCGCCCAGAAGAGCCATGAGATAGAAAACCCCTTTACCGCAGGAGAGCGCGTGCTAATGGTTTCAAGCGCACTTGAAGAGATTGGAATAAAGCACTATGTCATCCCCATAGAGGATATCAAGCGCAATTCGCTCTGGGTAGCGCATGTGAAATCCATGGTACCGCCTTTTGAGATAGCATATACCAATAATCCTCTTGTTATCGAACTGCTAAGCGAAGCCGGGATCGAGGTCAAGCAGTCGCCTCTGTTCCAGAGGAACAACTATTCGGGCACTGAGATAAGAAGAAGGATGCTGGCAGGGGAGAGATGGGAATATTTTGTCCCTGAGAAGGTGGTTGATATAATACGGGCGGTCGATGGAGAGAAGAGATTGGCAAAAATATCCCAATCTGACCAGGTTTGAAGGTAAAATTTAATCAATAATGGTGATAAATTATAAATAGTAACCATTAGATACAACATAAGAGGAAAAACTACATGGGAATCATCCAACTGGCAAAAAATCTACGTTATATATATATTGCAACTATCGCGATCGCGGTCATAATATACATTTTTTAGTTTGCCGCCCTGCCTGTGATACTGCGTTACTTGAAGATAGATATGATCGCATCATCCAGGACAAGTTCGATCGATGAAAAGATCTTTGAAGTCTGGTATGCGATCCGGTGTCCTCACTGCAAGCAGGATTATTTCCGAAGCAAGCTGGAACCCCGCAGGCTTTATGAAATACTTGCTGAAAGAATAGAACGCGGCGACCTGAAAGAAGCCACAACTGAAGATATTGATCTAATAAGACCTTTATTTCGAAACCGGGACGCCCTTAAACCTCATCCCTGATTATCTTCCATCTCAAGCGCCTCTCTCAACCTGAAATTCCCAACATAAAGCGCTGCGCCAACAACAATACCTTTTGCGCCAGTTCCTTTTATTACTTCAATGTCAGAAAGAGTCGTGATGCCGCCCGATGCTATTACAGGGATGCTAAGCGCCAGTGCAAGTTCCCGCGTGGGCTTCGGATCCACGCCTTTTAACAACCCTTCGGTGTTGATGTCCGTAAAAAGAATGCTTCCTGCGCCAAGTTCCTCGAATTTCAGTCCAAGTTCCACTGCTGTGAATCCTGACTGCTTTGCCCAACCGTGCGTTGTTACCCTGCCGTCCTTTGAATCAAGAGCCACAATGATCCGTTCGCCCCCAAATTCACCTGCGAGTTCTTCAACAAGTTGAGGGTTGTTTATAGCAGCAGTCCCGAGTATGACCCTGTCTACGCCGATTTCAAGCAGCTCAGCAGCATCTTGTTTTGACCTGATGCCGCCTCCTACCTGTGTTTCCACTTCAAATTCCTTAACAATGGACTCGATGATGGGGCGGTTCAGACGCCTCCCTTCTATCGCGCCGTCAAGGTCAATGAGATGCAGGACGGTGGCGCCTTCCTCAACCCAGCGCGCGGCGATGCCAGGAGGGTTGTCAAGAGATACCCGCTCAGTCCCTGGGACGCCCTGGATAAGAGAAACGCATTTTCTGTTCTTGAGGTCTATTGCGGGGATTATTCGGAACATGAGGTCACTTCCAGTTATTATAGTTCTAATTGGTTCCCGTCGCTCTGGGAAGTATATAAATGTACTCAAATGTTGAGACCGTTGCAAATCCTGTAAATCCTGTAAATCCTGTCAAATAAAATCATGATATAGCCACTGAGGCGCAGAGTATGCCAACATGTAATGTAACGGTCACTCAAATCCGCAAAGTTTATATCGTCAATTGACGTTTGGCTAATCAGGCAAAAGCCGACATATAGTTTCCTCCTAAATCCCGTCAATGATACTATTCTTCCGGCTTTTGCCCCTCTTAATAAATAATTCCTGACTGCGATGACAGTAAATTACGAACCAGAAACATTTGAATAAGCTTTAATATACTCAATACCATTACGGGAAAGATTAAAAATGAATATTATTTTACTCGGCCCACCAGGTGCAGGAAAAGGCACACAGGCTAAGAAAATCTCGGAGAACTGTTCCCTCCCTCATATCTCAACTGGCGATATACTACGTGAAAACATTAGCAATAACACGCCTCTTGGTGTCAAGGCTAAATCGTATATGTCAAGAGGGGAACTTGTCCCTGATGAACTGCTGATAACCATCATAAAAGAGAGGCTCTCAAGGTCTGACTGTTCAGGAGGATTCATGCTTGACGGATATCCGCGCACCATACCGCAGGTAGATGCCCTCCAGATGATATTGACCGAATCCGGGAGAAAAATGGATGTTGTCCTGAATATAGACGTAGATGACGAGGAACTGATAAAGCGCCTGTCTGGAAGAAGAATGTGCGCCTGCGGCACAAGTTATCATGTGGATTTCAACCCGCCAGAAAAAGAAGGATTCTGCGATTCATGCAAAGGAAAGTTATATCAGCGTGAGGATGATAGAGCAGAAGCAATAAGGAACAGGTTGATCGTTTATAAGAAACAAACACAGCCCCTGATCAATTATTATACCAAGAAAGCATTACTGCGGAGAATAGACGGAAGCAAGGACATTTCAGCGATATTTGAAGGTATTAAAAAAGTCCTGGAGAACTATGATTAAAAAGACAATTGAGAAAGTGGCAATAGGGCTTGGATTATTCATGATGTTCGGTATCATTGCGATCCCGGATCTAAGAGATATTATCGGGAATTTAGTCGGGGGATTATTGAATCCACTGCTATTGATATTGCCGCTTCATATAATAATATTCATACTTGCGGCAATAACTGGTCTGTATGCTTCTCTTATCCAGAAATACACAATGGACTGGGAGCTTACGAGGCGCATCCAGGAAAAGATGAAGGCATTACAGAAAGAAATGAGACAGGCGCAGCTGACCAACAATGCTGCGAAAATGAAGAAATTGCAGGAAAAACAGGCTGGAATGATGGAAGACCAGATGTCGATGATGAAACAGCAGTTCAAGCCCATGCTTTTTATAAGCATCCTCTCGATCCCGCTTTTCTTCTGGGTGTATCTTGCCATCTCACAGTCACCAGATGCTGCTGTCATATTCCCTTTCTGGGGGGAGCAAAAACTGAATGATAAGGTTTGGTGGGAGATCCAGTATTGGCTGTTCTGGTATTTCATCTGTTCAATGCCTGTAAGCCAGATCACAAGAAAGGCCCTGAACATAGGCGGAATGTAATTGAAGATCACGATAAGCGGACCACCGGGCAGCGGAAAGAGCACACTCTCGAAAATGCTGTCTGTGAAACTCGGGTTGGAACTTATATCCATGGGAGATATTTTCAGGAAGCTTGCCAGTGACAGGTGCATGTCACTGGACGAATTCGGGACGCTTGCGAAGTGCAATGATGAGATTGACAGGAAACTGGATGAGGAGCAAAAGAAGGTCGCAAAGGAAAAAGACAATATTATCCTTGAAGGAAGGTTGTCAGGGTTCCTTGTTGAAGCAGACCTGAAGGTATGGCTTAAAGCCCCTCTTGAGATAAGGGCAGAGCGCATAGCAAAGAGAGAGAACAAATCCGTTTCGTCTGCAATTAAAGAGACATCGGAAAGGGAAGAGTGTGAAAGGGTGCGATATCTTAACTACTATGATATTGACATAAGAGACCTGTCAGTGTATGATATTGTTATTGATTCTACAAAGTTGAGCCCGGAAGAAATATGTGAAATAGTGGGAAAAGCGGTAGAATGTCTGAAATGAACCTGTTGCCTTCTGAAAAAAAAAGAGAGACTTTCATCAAATCAGAGGATGCAAACGAGAAAATATTCGGCAAAAGACCGGATGAAAGACCGATACAGGAATACATCCAGAAAGGGGTTATCAATCTCGATAAACCCGCCGGACCCACGAGCCATGAAGTGACATCGTGGGTGAAAAAAATACTGGAAATTGAAAAAGCAGGGCACAGCGGCACGCTTGACCCGAACGTGACAGGACTGCTCCCTGTTATGCTGGGGCATTCAACGAAGGCTGTGGATGCGCTGCTTAATGCAGGAAAAGAATACATCTGCCTGATGAAACTGCACACGCAAGTCCCGGAAAAGGAATTAAAACAGGTGTTCAAAGAATTCAAAGGCGAGATATACCAGAAGCCTTCGATCATTTCGGCAGTCAGGCGGGAGACAAGAATCAGGAACATATATTATCTTGAGCTTCTGGAAGTCGAGGATAAGAATGTTCTTTTCAGGGTGGGGTGCGAGGCTGGAACGTATATAAGGAAATTGTGCCATGACATGGGAATGGCTATGGGCAAAGGGGCGCATATGCAGGAACTGAGGCGCTCAAAGAGCGGACCTTTTCGCGAGGACGATACTTTGATCACGCTTCATGACCTCAAGGACGCATATGTGGAATGGAAGGAGAACGGCAGCGAAGCGATTCTGCGGAAAGTGATACTTCCGATGGAGCGTGCCTTCTGGCATCTGCCTAAGCTTGTTATCCGGGATAATGCAGTTGATGCGCTGTGTCATGGCGCAGGGCTTGCAGCGCCCGGCGTTCTGACAGTCGAGAGTGATATCGAAAAGGGCGATCCTGTGGCAGTATTTACACAAAAAGGTGAGGCTGTGTCCTTCGGGGTTGCGCAGATGAAGACGCTCGATATACTTAAGGCAGCTACGGGGATCGTGGTCACAACAGATAGGGTATTCCTGGAGCCAGGGACTTACCCGAAAGGATGGAAGGCAAAAGAATAAGACCCATAGCGTGTATTATGAAACCGCGTGCCGAGGTAGCCCAGCGGCCTAAGGCGCAAGCCTGGAAAGCTTGTGGGGCGAAAGCCCCCCGGGAGTTCAAATCTCCCCCTCGGCGCTTTACAATTAGTTTAAATCCGATTACTTTCGTCCCGCATACGTTTGGTATATATACGTACAAGAATACAGGTGAAAGTATGCCGGATATAGATATACACAAGTACGCTCAGAAAATAGAGAGCGTAAAAACCCTTGTTAAAAAAAGCAGGACAAGCGAACGGAACAAACAGCTCATAATAGAATTCATGAGAGATTGCAAAACTGGATGGGGCGGCAGAAAGCTGACCGATGCCAGGGTTAATAAACTGATTGGTGCCATCAAAATTCTCTCAGAATTGATTGAAAAAGAATGGGAATGGGTAACTAAAGAGGATATCAAAAGGATCCTTTCCATAATTGATACTGATCCTGAGAAAGGAGTATGGGCTCAACATGACTATCGCCTGATTCTGAGAAAGTTCATTGTATGGCTCAGAGCAGAACATGGTTATCCACAAGGTTATCCTGACAGGGAAGAACTCATAAGAATACTGCCCATCGTAAAATATCCAGCTGAAGTAGGTAAAATAAGAATCAACAGGCCTGATAAATTAAAACCTGCTGAAGAAATTCCTACACAGGTCTTTGAAGAGATCTGGTTCTCAAGTGATAAAAAAGAATGGAACGGGAAGGAATGGATTCCTACAAATCCTGATGCTGATCCTCAGACAAGCGGGTACCATATCACCCAGGAATTTTCAAGCTTCGTTACCACGGAAACTTTGCTGCAGATACTCGTGCGAAGCCCCGGGGAGATCAATAATTCGGTGTTCGAGGAAAAAGTGATCGGTGTTGACTGGGGTGATGAGACTCGCTGGGTTCTGGTTGGCAGGACTGCGAAGAACAAATTTTATGTTATAGATACCGGGGTATTTGATGACATAGATACGATGCAGCATGTCGAGAAGCTGAGGCTGATAATCTCACGGGAAAATCCGAAATGGATAATCTGTGATGCTGGATATGGCAAGACCAAGAACCAGATATTGATGAGGCATTATCCCGGCAGGGTGTGGAGTGCGTTCACGAATTCGGGTTCAAACATTCCCATCTGGAATACGATCAATGAGATAAATGGTATTCCGCTTCCAGAGGATGACTGGCAGTATCATGTGAGCGTAAACCACACTGCCATGTGCGAGAATACTGAGGCGATCATAAACAGGCGGAATCTGGGGATATATTATTTTCCGGAACAGGCTGCCAGAACAGATGTGTTTATCTTTGAGATCTCGCAGGCTGATGCTGAGGAGGTTTCTACTTCTGCCGGCAAACAGTGAAGGTTCTCCATTACTTCTGCACATGGATATGCAGCCCTGTCCTATGCACTTTTACCCTATGCGTTCGTGCAGGACTACGCTGAGGCAGGGTATAATCAGAATGTGATGACCAGAGCGCCAAGGTTTGCAAGAAGAAGGTTCGCGTGAACTGGTAACTTTATTGGAGCAGCCACCATTACTCGATCAGCTGTAATAATCGTTCAATCGTATCTTGAACTTTTTTCTGATAACTTTCAGGATGGTTTGTCCGTTCAGGATATCGAAATTCAATTCTTCATCTCTTCCTTCAAATGGATAGCGTTCTTCCCTGCCGGCAAAATCGATGATTATTGGTCCGTGTTCTGTTGGTTTGTAGACTGTATGAGTCCCAATGCGGGAGTGATAATATTTGCGCTCCTTTACAAGAATACGCATGAGGCTGTGTTTTGTCCTGTTGTTTGTTACAATATCGATATCTATTGAGCCATATCATGGATTATAGGGTGGCATATTTCTCAACCATAGCTTTTGTAATATCCCGTCCGCTATACCCCAACCCTGCCAGATCCAGCAGTGTCTGAGATGGAGAAACGATCCTGATCCCTTCTTTATCTCTTGCATCCCCGAAAACATCTCTATCCGGCACATATATTCTCGCTTTGATACCCTGCTTTTCGGTCACTCTGAATGTGTTCTTGAAGAAATCCATCTCATTTTTTTCAATTAATGATACTAATTTAAAGTTATCAGTGAGAAGGAAAACGCATGTAAATCGTGGAAACTAATATATTGAAAATATAAGAAGACTTTCCACAAATTACATCATAATATT
>JAHIFK010000090.1 GCA_018900975.1 Methanobacteriota archaeon | reverse complement strand
TTTACATATTACAACAGCAGAAAATATGAATCATGCCTTCTAAGAAAAACGCTCAAGAGGTCGGGGATAGACCCATACTACACCTTCAATACCAAAGGAAAAGATGAAACCATTGATTACCGGGTTCCAATAGCGAGGATAGAGCAGGAACGAAAAGAGGAAGCAAGGTTCCTGCCAGGACTTGTGAGGACAGATGAGGCCGTATTCAATGTACCAAGACTTGGAAAATCACATCTTCGCGCATGGCAGGACCATGAGGTGATAATGGTATTACAGGACGGAAAGAGGATTTACCGCTTTTATCCATGGGAATCGAAGTATGCGCTGGTTGAACCTTATAACTATACGGATGTTGCAATATATGATTATCTGAAAAGGCTGAACGATGATAACGAAGATGTTGAAGAGTATTCATCGATCTGGTATTATTTCTGAGGTTCATTTTGAATTGCAAAAACTTCAAATAAGGTTAACAATATTGGTTTAGCTAAATGGAATAAAGGAGACTCTCAATATGAAAAAGTACAAGGCGTCATGCTTAATATCCGGATCTACCCTTCCTCCCGAACCTGAGCATATCGAGGCAGAAATTGAAACCATGACCACGAAAGGCTGGTCATTCACGCATATATCGACAGGCGGCGGCGGCTCTGGTCAGGGCAGCGTTACTTCCTGGGTATATCTGCTTTTCGAACGAGAAGTTTAGAACGTTGGTGAGCATCGAAGGGGCTATTTCATCGCTTGCGCCCTATATCGGGATACTTGCCCTCATAATCATGCTATTTGACGGAGGATTGAACCTCAACCTGGTCAAGGTCCTTACAACTCTTGCGAAAGCTTCTGGTTTCACTGTACTTGTTTTCACCATGACTGTGGCATCTCTGGGTATTTTCATGCATTTCATCTTTAACTGGACATATCTTGAGGGAATGCTATTGGGCGCTGTGGTTGGTGGAACAAGCTCTGCAATAGTTATGTCAATCATCTCCAAGCTCACTATCGATGAGGAGCCAAAGGTTCTTCTCAGCCTTGAGTCTGCACTCACCGATGCATTATGTATAGTTGTTGCAATTGCTTTGATAGAGATCATAAGCATGGGCACGATGGACGTCAGGAATACAGGAAGTTCGATCGCAAGCGCCTTCTCTACCGCTGCAGTCATAGGCGCCATTTTTGCTATTGTCTGGATCGGATTATTAAAAAAGCTATATGTAAAGCAGGTGGGGTATTCCCTCACACTTGCTGTGGTCTTTATATTATATTCAGTGGTGGAACTGGTCAGGGGCAACGGAGCCATCGCAGTTCTTGTCTTTGCATTGCTGCTTGGTAATTTTGGTGAACTCTCGAAAAGATTAGGTGTTCAAGGAGAATTCGCTCTGGATCCAACACTTCGCGCATTCCAGGTCGAGGTTTCCTTCTTCGTGCGCACATTCTTTTTTATCTTCACAGGACTGATGTTCAATCTGGAGTCAATGAGATCCACAGCATTGACTATGGCTCTCGCAGTCTTTGGTATTATACTGTTAACACGAATAATTGGGGTCAAAATGCTCGTATTCAGGGATAGAAATATGGCTCATAGTGAAAAGGCAATGATATCAATGATGCCCCGTGGACTTGCGGCTGCCGTGCTTGCCTCAATGCCGCTTGCAGCAGGAATAATTATACCATATTTTGTTGAGATAGTATTCAGCATTATAATCCTTACCAACCTGGCAACAGCCTTTGGCATATTCGCGGTAGAAAGAAAACTGGCGGCAAATGCCAGAATCGCCATTCAAGCGTGAAACGAATCATGAACCTGATGGTTCATAGATACCGTATGAAAAAATTCGATTTTTCATACTAAGTATCTCTTAATTCACATTTTTATCATATATTTAAAAAAATAAGAAAACCAGATCCGGATTACCAGAATTTCCACCAGGGTTTCTTACCCGGCATTCCTTTCTGTCCGCCTTTTAAATATTTTTCCGGTTCTCCTTCAAACGCTTTCTTGCATCCGGGGGCGCAGAAATAATATGTCTTTCCTTTATAATCCGACTTGAACTGCGCCGTCTTCTCGTCAACTGTCATTCCACATATCGGGTCAATTGCCATATTTTAACCTCCCTTATAATGGATTCACACCTAGCTTCTTAAGGCTTTCGCAAAACTCCTGCCAAACTCAACGCATTTATCAAGTTCTTCCCTGGTTGGCTGCCACTTGACCTTAATGCCTTCCTGCAATTTCTTTATTTTGGCTTTCTCAAAATTCTCCTCGATTAGCTTCACGTTCTCTCCGCTCCATCCGTATGAACCGAATGCTGCCCCAACCTTGTTCTTGAACTTCAATCCTTTTAGGTCTTCAAGTATGGGTTTGAGTGTGGGCAAAAGTCCGTTATTCATCGTGGGCGAGCCTATAAGTATCCCCCTGGACTTGAAAACCTCAGTCAACACATCGTTGCGGTCATGCACTGCCATGTTGAAAAGCTTGAATTTCACACCTTCCATCTCAAGCCCTTCTGATATCGACTTTGCCATCTTTCCCGTAGCGTTCCACATGGTGTCGTAGATTATCACAACTGAGCCGTCATTCTTCTGGGTTGCCCATTCATAATATTTGTCAACTATCTGGAGCGGATCTTTCCTCCAGATTATACCGTGGCTCGGTGCGATTATATCCACCGGTATGTTTAGTTTCTTGAACTCGTCTATCTTCCTGATAACGAGGTCGCTAAAAGGGGTGAGGATATTTGTATAATACTTGATAGCTTCCTGGTACACCTCTATCATGTCCACCTCGTCATTGAACCGCCCCGATGATGCATAGTGCATCCCGAAAGCATCGTTTGACATCAGTATGTTCTTGCCTGTGAGATATGTGAACATGCTGTCAGGCCAGTGCAGCATGGGAGCGGCTACGAAAACGAGATTGTTCTTCCCCAGACTGATGGAATCACCTGACTTAACGACCTTGAAATTCCATTTCTCATGGTAATGCTTGAATATGCTCTCGTTTCCCTTTTCCGAGACAACCACTGTGGCGTCAGGGATGATTTTCATCAGTTCAGGAAGCCCTCCTGAATGGTCTGTCTCAGCGTGGTTAGCTATTACATAATCGATTTTCTTGATATCGATTATCTTCTTTATATTTTCTATCAACTGCTGTGAGTAGGGTCCCCAGACCGTGTCCACTAGTGCGATCTTCTCATCTATTATCAGATATGCGTTGTAGGTCGTGCCCCTGTGCGTGGAATATTCGTGTCCGTGGAACTTCCTGATGTTCCAGTCAACGACTCCTACCCAGTAGACACCGTCTTTTAATTCAACAGCCATTTTCTATCACTCCTGTATGCTCCTTATATTTTATTATTTCTGGTTCAATGCTATATAATACTATTGAGAAACCATGAGTGTAAAAACTTTTGGTGTCGGACAGTACCCCATCCCGAGTCGCGCTTCGGGAGGGCGCAGACCTGTCCGCAGGCATTCGTGGATTCCCGCTCCCAAAGGGTAATCGGGCTGGTCGAGCACAAGGTCGCCGGGCGGAGTGTAGCGGAGGATTAGCGCGGGATGTAGGGCGACCAGTTGCCCCTGTAATTGCCTACGTGCGTAGCCCACGGTCGGGGAAGGACCAGAGGGTTGTGGTTTCGGGGGTGAAGGTGGTGGGGGCGAAGATATGGCAGGATATATGTACAATCAAATGATAGAAGATGCCTTATTAGGGGCTATTGAATGGAAGTTACAGATATCCAGAATGTAATTAAGGAAGGACATATTCGTATTACTGATCACGCTGATGAGGAAGCACAAAATGATAAGATCACATATGATGAGATCTATTTCTCTGTTCTTGCAGGAAAGATAATTGAGGATTATTCAGTTGATAAACGTTATCCGAGTTGCTTAATATATGGTAATACATCTGAAAATGAGCCTGTTCACAGCGTATGGGCTTATAATAAATATACAAAATGGACAGTCCTGGTAACAGTATACCGACCAGACCCTGATAAATGGATAAACTTACAAAGGAGAAGATGATGAAACTGACAAAACCTTTCGATAAATGCCCCGTTTGCGAGGGTGTGCTTGAAGAAAAAGAGGTTGAGAAGCTTCTAAGGGGGGGAGTGAATACCGCTATCATCATGGTCAGGGCAGAGGTTTGCCTGCGCTGCGGGGAACGCCTGTATTCGCAGGAAACGGTCAGGCTTTTTGAGAAGATAAGGAGAAAACTGGAGCGCAGGGACGTGGCGGGTTTTGAGCAGATTGGACAATCTTATCAGGTAAGAGCATCCGATTCAGTGTAACCTGATATATCTGCGGGTTGCTTTTGTTCTTTCTATTGTTCTGGCTACTTTCCATCACCCATGAGCGCCTCAAATCCTGTCATAATATCAAGCAATTCTGAAGTGATCGAGGTCTGGCGCTGGAGATTGAATGCGGTATTCAGATCCTTCAGCCTCTCTTCGATATTCTTCTGGGCGACCTGCATAGATGCAAGCCTGCTGGCATTCTCGCTTGCAATTGATTCAACAAAGGCACGGTACAATGAGAAAAAAAGATACTGCCTGGTCAATGAAGAAAAAAGGCTTTCCCAGTCCATAGTAAAAGTTGGCAGGGTCCGGGAGGGCCACTTTTTCCCGGATAAGTCCCTTATCCATTCCGGATCAAAAGGAAGAAGATATACCATATTCGGGCGGAATGATGTTCCTGTTGCAGGCCTATTGTAAAAAAGGACTATCTGGTCGATCTCCTTTTTTGAGCGCAACTCCTCAATATTTATTAAAACTTCCTGCAGCGTGAACCCAATATTTGACCCGAATATCGAAAAACGCTCCTCAACGGTCTGTCCTGCTTCCTCAAGTCTCGTTATCACGCGGTCCCCCAGGGCAAATACTGTCCTGTCTTCAGGTTTGATCGCAAGTTTATTCATCCTGTCGATCGAAAAAGCTGAAATTTTCTCATTGAACTGGCCGCACATACCTCTTTCAGAACCAAAAATAATCGCACACAGGCGGTTTTTCTCAAATGGTCCAGCTTCGAATACTTCTTCATCCGGTCGATTCTGTAAAAGAATATGAAATCCCATTTCAACGGTTTTATGATATTCTTTCAATGATATTACAGCCTGTTCATGCTCCCTTATGCTTACAGCAGCAAGCGCCTTCATGGTCTTTACCAGTGATTGGAGTTCTTCTGCGCTTTTGATCCTTCTTTTCAGGGTTTCAAGGAGTTCCATCTACTTTTTCTCCTGCATCTCTTTTTCTGAATTTACAGCATCTCTGGCAACATCCAGGATCGCTTCACGGTCTTCTTTCCTTAGTTTTTCTCCTGACAGGATACGAAGGCATAAGTCAGGCAATTTTTCAACTACTGCTTTTGGTACTTTTGTTTTCGCATCAATAATTTCTTCAAGAGAAAGCTTATCAAAGACACCTCCGGTCACTGACAGAAGAACAGCGATCTGCTCCGGGACCGTCATGATCTCATATTGGGCTTGCTTTAACACCTCACGAACCCTGCGCCCGCGCTCAAGTGTTTTTCGTGTATCTTCGTCAAGATGTGTTCCAAAGCGCGCAAATATCTCAAGTTCCTCGAACTGGGAATATGAAAGGCGCAGGTCTCCTGCAACCTCGCGATATGCAGGCAACTGGGTTTTTCCGCCTACGCGAGAAACGGATTTTCCAACATCCACAGCAGGTAAGATGCCCTCCTGGAAAAGGCGCGGAGAGAGGTAGATCTGGCCATCGGTGATCGAGATAAGGTTAGTCGGGATGTATGCCGCGATATTCTGTGCTTCAGTTTCAACAATAGGCAAAGCAGTAAGAGACCCACCCGTTCGAAGATGTGTGGATCGTTCAAGTAATCGGGAATGAATATAAAAAATATCTCCGGGGTAAGCTTCTCTTGCTGGAGGACGGCGAAGCAAGAGCGATAGTTCACGGTAAGAACGGGCATGGCGCGTGAGATCATCGTACACTATCAGGACATTTCGTCCTTTTTCCATAAAATACTCTCCCATGGTGGTTGCGGCATAAGGGGCGATAAAGTTCAATCCTGGCGGATCATCACCTGAAACCACAACAACAATACAATTCTTTATGGCTCCATACTTTCGCAGATCAGCGATCACCCTTGCAACAGCCGAACTTTGTTGTCCTATAGCACAGTAGATGCATATCACATCTTTATCCTTCTGGTTGATAATCGTATCAAGGGCAATAGCAGTCTTACCTGTCTGGCGGTCGCCAAGTATCAATTCACGCTGCCCGCGACCTATCGGTATAAGGGCATCCACAACCTGGATACCAGTTTGCAGCGGAACATTTACAGGAGCGCGTTCCATTATTCCAGGAGCCTCACGCTCAATAGGTCGATTTTCCTGTGTGTGTATCGGCCCCTGTTCATCAAGAGGCCTTCCCATTGGATCAACAACACGGCCAAGGAGAGCCTCGCCTACCGGGACTTCCATGACCCGGCCTGTACGATTTACTTCCTGGCCTGCTTTTAAGTTTTTACTTTCATCAAGCATTACCGCTGCGATCTCATCATGATCCAGGTTGAACGCTATTCCCAGTTTGTTACCTGGAAATTTGATGAGTTCCTCGAATTCTACACTGGATAATCCCTGGATCCGGGCTATACCTTTCCCCAGGAACGTAATTTTTCCGATCTCCTTGGAATGGATCAATGTCCTATCCTTTTCCATCAGATGATCGAGGATACCCAGGGTATCATCAAGAACTGTAAGCAATTCACTGTCATTATTTTTTTTCCCGTTCATCTCTTTCCCGATCTGATCATCATTTTGCGTTCAAATTATGCCCCATAAAATTTTTTACTACAAGTTCTTACTTTCCCCTCTGGTCGAACGATCTTGAAATATCCTCCTCAAGAGTGTCCAGATAGTTGTCAAGACTCCATGAAATTTGCCTGTCATGGGTATGCAGTTCAATTCCACATAGCAAATCAGGTTCAATTTTGAACCTGAACTTCGCTTCATTGCCAATTTGATCCCTGACAGCTTCTTTTATCCTTTCCGGCAAAGTTCCGGGGATAGCAAACGAGCTTTTTATTATGATCTCTTCCTGGGGTTTCTGGATAAATCCTTTTATCGCTTCTTTTTCCGTTTCCCCCATAGCATAAAGGCGCTTGATGAAGGTATTAATAATATGGACCTCAAGTTCATCATTTGCAAGATCCTGTAAAACCCTGCTGGCAATGGAATATATCTTTTCACCTGACCGTCGGCGCAGATCCGAAAGAAATATTTTTTTCTGACGCTCGACTTCTTCAAACCATTTCTCTTTGCTTTCGTTTACCTCGGTCCGCGCTTTTTGTATCAGTTCTTCACTAACGGCTTGTGCCTCTTTCCTAGCCTCTATTAGCATTGAGTCACGCTTTTCGGATAATTCCTGTTTATTTTTTTGGTATTCCCTTATTTCTTTTTCTGCCTCTATCTTTAAGTCTTTTGCTTCCTGTAGTCTTGATGTAATTCTTTTTTCCCTTTCATCCATTGCGTTGATGATCCGCTTGTACAGAAAGAACCTCAATAACAGGATAATTACCAGGAAGTTGACTACCTGGGCGAAAAAAGTGAAGTAGTCGATCTGTACCACTCTATCTATCCTCCTGCCACAGCATAATTCCAGAACGGATTGGCAAAGATCAATATGATCGATATGACAAAGCAATAGATGGCAGTGGATTCTACCATCGCAAGACCCACGAATAAAGTTCGAGTTATGGTATTTGCCTCATCTGGCTGTTGTGCAATAGCACCCAGTGCACGCGCCAGAGCCCATGATTCTCCGATCGCAGGACCAATTGAGCCTATAGCTATGGTCAGTCCTGCTGTAAATATAGAAACAGCTGCGATCATCTCCATACTACTATCCATTTCTTATCACTCCTTTTTCCTCTAATATTACACCTATCAAATTCATCCTATTAACTCCTGTGGTTTTATTTGATGCACCCTGGTTGCAGATGCAATATAAACAGTAGCAAGAATTGCAAAAATATATGCCTGGATCAAACCTATCAATATCCCCAGTACCTGCATAACTACCGGGACGAAAAACGGGGTAATTGAAAGCAGCATAGCAACGATCATTGTCCCGCTCATGATATTTCCGAACAAACGGACCGCAAGTGCAAGGGTACGTGATAGTTCCCCAATAATATTAAAAGGCAGCATGAACACTGTGGGCTGCATATAGCGTCTAAAATAAGAAATGTACCCCATTTTTGATATCCCGTATATATGGACCGCAAAAAATACGCATATTGCAAGACCAGCGGTTGTATAAAGAGAACCTGTTGGCGGATAAAATCCCGGTACGATACTGAGTAAATTCGAAACTGCAATGAACAGGAATAAAGTGCCTGAAAATGGTAAATAAATATCAGGATCATCATCCGTGATATCACGTATCTGGCTTCTCATGTAGTCAACAATGGTTTCAATAAGGTTCTGTGTCCGTGATATTGGAGGTTCAATACTAAGGCGACGCGTTACCAGCCACGCAATGAAAACCAGGAATCCCATCACAAACCATGTATAAACGATCGTTGCATTTAGCGTGATAGATCCCCATTTTAAGAAAATGACCGAATCCGGGCTGATATCTACCATATTATTTTACCTCACAAACGGCAGCTCTTTTTTCAGGACGAAGGCGGTACACCAAAAATATCTTCATGAATACGAAACCAGAAATGCAAACCAGCAATCGTTCCCAGTGACCGCTTCTTACGACCAGGTAGAATCCAATAAGAGATATTACTGTTCTGACAAAAAAACTTCCAAGGGTCAATATATATGGATTGTTTGAGGAAGAAAGCCGTTCCAATGTCAACCACAGACCTCCAAAATAAAAAATCCCCAATATAATACCAGCGGCAAGGCTCGATATCAAAATAATAAGCTCATTCATTGTTTCCCTCTATTTTTTTTTGTTCTATCCTGACCCAATACCAGGCATTTAAACAACCAAGGACAAGACCCACGAAAAATAAACTGAGCGTCCAGGAAAAACGTCCTGGCCACTTTGTATCGAGCCAGATACCCAGAGCTATTCCTGCTAAAGTTGGAATTGCCACCGACCATCCAATCGTACCCATCATGCCCAGACCAAACCAGATATTCCTGTTTTTTTCACTTCTGGCTTTGATCTTTTTTAATTCTTTCTCACCAACTTTATCAATAAATTCGTGTTTTCTTTTGACTTCTTTATCCTTTTTTATATCATTCAGATCCATTTTACTCCAGCTCCAATATCCGCTTTGCAAAATCCGCCTCAAGCCTGGCAATGACTGAACGGCTCTTCTTCTCCCTTTCATCAAGAATACGGAACTGCTCTTTAACAGTTTGTGTTAATTGACCAAGATCTTTATTGCGCACTGCATTTCGTGTGGAAACTAAAACATCTGATCCCCATTTTACCAGGATCCCTTCGTCAAGAGCCAGGAATTCCTCTTCATTATTATATTCAAAAGAAAGAAGACCAGGGACCAGCGCGGAAACAAAGTCTATATGCTTTGGCAATATGCAAAAAGAACCGTTTTGTGCTTCTGCAACTACCTTTGTCACATCCTGATCAATAAATACCTCAGTGGGCAGCATTATTTTTAATCTCATTTTTTCGCCTCATCGATATTTCCGATCATGTAAAGCGACTTCTCTGGATAATCCATGAACTCATCTTTGAGTATCCGTTCACATCCAATAAGTGCATCTTCAAGTTCAACCATTTTTCCTTTGTGTCCGGTGAATTGTTCTGTAGTGAAAAAGGGTTGGGTGAGGAACCGTTCCAGCCTCCTGGCCCGCAGCACTATCTTCTGGTTATCTGATGAGAGTTCCTCAAGTCCCAGCATAGCAATAATATCTTTGAGTTCTTCGTATTCAGCCAGGGTCTTTCGTATCTCCTGCGCCAAATGGTAGTGCCTTTTTCCAACGATATGAGGGGTCAGCATACTGGATTGTGACTGCAGCGGATCGATCGCTGGATACAGGCCTTGAGATGCCATTTTGCGAGAAAGGACAATAGTGGCAGACAGGTGGCCGAATGTATGGACAGCTGCCGGATCTGTAAAATCATCAGCAGGCACGTAAACCGCCTGTACCGAGGTAATAGCGCCGTTTTTTGTACTGCATATCCTTTCTTCAAGTTCAGCAAGTTCCGTTGCAAGAGTGGGTTGATATCCAACTCTTGAAGGCAGCTGCCCCAAAAGTCCTGAGACCTCTGCTCCAGCCTGGACAAAACGGAAAATATTATCGATCAAGAGCAAAACATCCTGCCTGGCATCATCACGAAAATATTCAGCCATCGTAAGCGCGGCATGTCCCACCCTGAACCTTGCACCAGGCTGTTCATTCATCTGCCCGAAGATCATGACGGTTTTATCCAGAACCCCGGCATCTTTCAATTCGCGGTAGAGTTCTTCCCCTTCACGAACGCGTTCGCCTATTCCGCAAAAAATACTCACCCCTCCATGCCTTCCAACCACATTATGGATCATTTCCATTATCAGAACGGTCTTTCCAACACCTGCTCCCCCGAAAAGCCCTGCTTTTCCTCCTCTTTCAAGCGGTGCAAGCACATCAATTGCTTTTATTCCGGTATCAAAGATCTCTGAGGTTGTAGTATGGGAGGATAACGGAACTGGTTTCTGATGGATGGAGCGCCACTGTTTTGAATTAACTTCTCCCTTATTGTCCATGGTGGAGCCGAATACGTTGAATACTCTTCCTAATAATTGTTCTCCAACCGGTACCCTGAGCGGATGACCTGTATCGATAACCGCTGATCCCCTGGCCAATCCCTGTGTGGGGACAAGAGCGATGCCGCGCACAACTTCCGGGTTGAGGTGAATTAAGACTTCTATCACTACCGTACCTGCTGTTAACTGGTTATGGATTTCCGGAAGCTTATCCGGGAACCTTACATCTATTACGCTTCCCCTTATTGAAAGAATAGTTCCTGTGTTAGCTTTAGTAGTTTCAATGTTATTGATCATTTATTTTTCCTGTCACCTGAATTTTCTTATAAGATGCTATATAAGGATTCTTTCCTGCTTATCCGCCATGTCCCATTTCGCCATGATTTCTACTTATTATATTTTTACCATTGAAAGGTTATTAAGTTATTGATAATATTGGTTGTGTGACAAAAGCATCGCATTCCATAGAGATGGCTGCTTTTTGAGGATATGGCGGGAACGATACATCCGCATCCAACGCTTCCAGAAGGTCTTGCAGAGGCGGCAGAAGCAGCGCTAGAAAAGGTGATACATATATGAATAGAAGCCATAATTGGAGCATTAAGGGCACCAAGAGTTTTCACCAGAACAGGGCAAGCAATATTATCACTATTAACGTCAGCCCTTCCTGCATAAGCATGGCAAGAAGCATGATCTGCATACCCAGACGGGGGGAAAATATGCCCGTATAATATGGTATTGCGAATCTCAGGCGAACAAGGCTTGATAGAACCCTTCCGGCTAACAGGATAATTACGATCTCTCTGGACGACAATATTCCATCTGCCAGCAGCGTGCCTGCAATTGTGTATGCTCCTATGTTGCTTGCGAACCATGCTGCAATGACAGGCAGACCTTCAGGTGGAAGATATCCAAGCATCGGTAAACCTTTCATGTACACCGATATCATATCAAAAAAACCGATATCAATGAGCTGGAACACGACCAATGCAGCGACCAACATTGCGGGAATAATGCTTTTGATCGGCGGCCATGAGGCAGAAAGTGCCTTCTTAAATGCATGGCGGAACTTTTTCTTCCTGATTTCCTGCGGGATCGCTGCAGGTTTTTTGGGAGGCAGCAAAATGCGCCCAAGAACAAGGGTTATTGCAGTCCGAAGAAGACCAATGGCCACCACAATGCCCAGATAGACAACCCCTGTAGTCCCGAGCAATACTATAAGAACAGGAAGCAGATCCCTGACAAAGATGAACGTTGCGGGAAAAGACGTTACAAGGGACGCGATCACGGTCTCTTTTCTGTCGATGAGGCCTTTTTTATTGAGGTCAGCGATCATAGAATTCCCGGCCGTTGGAGAGCCAAAGGACGCAAGGAAACTCACTCCCACCTCTTCCCGCAGGTGCCCGAAACGCATGAACGGTGAAGTCACAAAACCAAGCTTGTGCAACCAGCCAAGCTCTATAAACAGTTCCATAAGGAAAATACCGGTGATCGTTGCAGGGATCACCGAGGCCAGATATCCTAAGCTTGAGACTAGTGCATCGTTCCACATTATGGATCAAATGACGTGTATTTTTATAAAGTTTATACTAAAGGTTATTAATATGCTTTATAACGCTACTTATAGAAATAATTCATTCAATATTGATCCTGGCCTTGTCCCCCACATTTATTTTATACCTTTCTGTATATCCTCCATTTACCTCAAGTTCATACCTTGAACTGAATTCAGGACCAAAGGCAGGACATACAGGTACATAGCAGGGCTGGGCGTTTTTTTCGATATAGATTATTTTTCCGTTCTCATCCAGCCATATCATGTCAAGAGGGATAAGTGTGTTTTTCATCCAGAGCTTATGGATGCCTCCTTCATCAAATATGAAGAGCATGCCCATGTTTTCTGGAAGACTTGTACGGTCCATCAATCCTATTTTTATTTCTTTAGGGGTTATTGCAAGCTCGACATCAATGCATGAACCCTCAAAACAGACAGTATTGTTGCTCTTTTTCTGTGGAGATATTATAAAAAATATTAATGCCATGAGCAGAAGTGCAAATATAATGACGATCTTCTTTATGTTTTTCATTAATATCTTATATCCAAGGGACTTGTTTTTTGATTTTGTTCTGGTAACTGAAATTGTCATTTTTTGAGCTTTGCAAGAAACTGCTTGCGGAACTTAGCCACCTTTGGCTCGATCACTACACGGCAGTAGGGTTGGGCAGGATTATGGAGGAAATACTCCTGGTGATAATTTTCGGCAGGATAAAAAGCTTTGAACGGCGTGATCTCGGTTACGATAGGTTCAGTCCAGACCTTTGCCTCGTTAAGATCTGCAATGACCTCTTGAGCAGTTCTTTTTTGCTCGGTCGTGTGATATAAGATCGCTGAGCGATACTGGGTTCCCGCATCTGCCCCCTGACGATCTAATGTAGTAGGGTCGTGTATGGTGAAAAATACTTCCAGGAGTTCCTTGAAAGATATTATACGGGGGTCAAAAGTGATCTGTACTGCTTCAGCATGACCGGTTGTCCCGGTGCTGACTTCCTGATACGAGGGGTCGGGCCCTAAGCCTCCGGAGTAGCCGGATATAATTTTTTCCACACCCCGCAGTTCGCTAAAAATTGTTTCCAGGCACCAGAAGCATCCTCCAGCCAGAGTTGCGATCTCTCGGTGTTGCAGCAGCATAGAAGCCATAATTAATCTCCACTGTGGATAATCTTGCAGCCCGTTAGCTTTTCAAGTTCCAGCGACCCGACAAGGTAATCCTCTTTGCGGTGCTTCTCAATAACAAACCTTATCACGCAGCAATTTCTTTTCGCAATTTCAATATACTTGTCTACATCTCTTTCAGGATAAACTACGAATGCCTCATTTTCATTCCCTGCAGTATAAGAGAAATGTGAAAGCCCTTCTGAAACAAGCCTTTCTATGAACATCCACTCTTGCCTCACGAAGAGATGATTGGCACTGTTATTAAATGTTGTTATTAGACGTCAACTGAACTCTGGATATATTTATGATCTTCAAATGAGATGTAAAAGCTAAGACATTTAAGAATGGTGTAGTTTTACTTGACTACACGCCAGGATAAGGTATTCGAAACTTTTATGTGTAGGACTTCATAATCTTATAATGGGAGGTTTTTACATGGATAAAGTAGTACATTTTGAAATCCCTGTTGACGACCTTGGGCATGCCCAGAAATTCTACAAAAGCGTTTTTGGTGGGCAAGATGGTGCAAGACAAGGACACTGAGAAATCGGAAAGAGTTATGAGGGCATTGCTTCAAATGGACAAAATTGATATAAAAACTTTAAAGGAGGAATATGAAACCACGAATTACCGTTATTACATTAGGGGTTAGCGATCTGGAAAGATCTTTCGCTTTCTACCATGGTGAGTTGGGTTTACCGTCCGAGGGAATATTTGGAAAAGAATTTGAACATGGTGCTGTTGCATTTTTTGATCTGCAAAATGGCTTGAAACTCGGTATCTGGCCACGAGAAAGTATCGCTCAAGATACAGGGATCCCACTTCAGGGACCAAGTGCTACTGAACTCACTATTGGTCATAATGTTTCCTCAAAGGAAGAAGTTGATGAGGTAATGGAGCATGCGAAGAACGCCGACGCAAATATCGTAAAACATGCGCAGGGCGGGTAGTGATGAAATCAAAAACCTCATATTTATCAGGACAGAACTCAAGATAAATTCAGTCAGGGGAGAATATTAAGCCGATGATCAGACCCAACCAACAGATTTATTTCCATTGATGTGAATAAATCGCTGATCGGGGAGAATTACATGGACTCATTAGGTCTTGACAATATTTTTAATCCAAAAAGCATTGCATTAATAGGAGCCAGTGACGAGGAAGGTTCTGTAGGCTATATTCTTATGAAAAATCTTACGGAAATGGGATATAAAGGGCATG
>JAHIFK010000089.1 GCA_018900975.1 Methanobacteriota archaeon | reverse complement strand
TGATTCAAGTTTTGCAGTCACACCGCTAGCGTCCCCGGTTCCTGTATTTTCTATCTTTAATGTTAGGGTAAAAGGCTCTTTCTCTTTTATCCTGGCAGGCTCGGTAGTCTTTTTTGCAATATCAAGCTCAGCCCTTCCTGATGCCACCAGTCCAACAAGCCTTGTCTCGTTGTACTCCACACCTCTTTCGTCTGTGTACTTGAGCATAAGATCTATTGGATAGTTCTTAACATCCGCATCTTTTTCAAGAGAGAACCATATCTCAGAATCCCTTTTTTCTCCCGGAAGTATATCCTTGAATACACGCTCTGTATCAGAGGATAATGGTATCAGCGATCTATCCCTCGGGTTAAGTATGAGCTTGAGCCATTTGATGCCGTTGTCCCCCACGTTCTCGAATGATACGGCGATCTTGAACACTTCGCCCGGCTCAACCACGGAGTTATTGGAATTTACCTGCACGTTCCTGATCTCAATGAGCGTGTCGCCCTTTACCTCGAGCGTGATCTTTCCGCTGAATTCCTTGTCTGAGCCATAGAATATCGTATAGGGCAGGTCGTATGTCCCATACTTTGCGTTCCTGTCCACATCGATCTTGAAAACCACTTTATGCGAACTCCTTGCATCAAGGGAAAAGTACGGGGTGTATTCGTCACCCTGCCCCCCGCTTGCGATGAGGTATCCAGGATAGCTCAGTTCATCGAGTTTATTATTTGGTGTAATAGAAGCAGAAAACGGATACCTCATGAATAGATATATCTTGGCGCTGCTAACAGGCACATCCCTGTTATTCTGGACCGCGAATTCCAGCCCAACGTTCCTGTCGTCCGGGGAAAGATGGGGGACCGATACCACTGTCGTTACTGAGAACGGCGTTTCAGACTGAGCGCTGACCGTTGATACCAAAAGTGTCAGCAGAATTAACGCATTCACTATTTTCATTATATTTCCTCCTGATTTTTACTCCTCTTTTTAATTTCGATATTTTTTAATAACATACTTTCCTGCATAAAATTGAGCGCCCCTTTAACGAGAAAACGCATATGTTCTTCTGGGAACATTGAGCATCGGTCGCGGATGATGAGCGAGACTATCCCGTGGACGTATGACCACAGAGAAAAGCATGCCACATCAATATTTGTTTTCTGAAAAAAACCTGCCTTCTGGCAATCCTCTATGTTATTCCTGAGAAGATCATATGAGCGCATCCCTATGTCCCAGTTCATCCCATCTTTGCATTTCCGGTCCTTTATCGTTCGAAAAGGCGCCCTTTCTATGAACATTAGATCATAGTACTCTGGATTTTCAAGGCCGAATGAAACATACATTTCAGCGTGTTTGTGAAGCCTTTTTAACGGGTCTTTGATCGAAAGTATTTTTTGCTGCCTCAAGTACAGCTTTTCAAATCCTTCCATGTGGAGCGTGTAAATGATCTCATCCTTATCCTTGAAGTACAGATAAATGGTCGCAGGGCTGTATTCGATCTGTTTCGCGATGTGGCGTATCGTGATGTTCTCGAATCCCTTTTCGAAAAACAGCTTCATTGCATTGTCTAGGATAAGCTTGCGCATTTCCTGTTTTTCCTGTTCTTTTCGTTCTTTTATTCCCATGATATGAACACTGATTATATACTGAACATCGTTTAGTAATTCTTGATATATAAATATATCGACTTCATCCAGAACCAATTTATTAACTGTTGTTAAGAGAGGGCGATAACTCCACAATTATACGCCCGGGCTTCATGAAAGGATGATCTGATAAATTGTACTCAAAAGTCCCTGTTTCATTGAACGTATAACTCCATGATTCTTTTTTGTTCAGCGCCGGAGACATGAACCCCTTCCCTGTGATGATATACCGGGCGCTGTCCATGTTCGTCCAACGCACGGTAGTCCCTTTTGTCACGTTATATTTAGAGGGGATGAATTCTGAACCGAAAATCTCAACATATACCGTAGCATTTTCCTGCACAGGGAATATTACGTGAGGCGGTATTGGTGTGGGAGTCAAATTCACAGTGTTATTTACTACCGGTTCGTTGTTATCGATACATCCTGCCAGCGCAGTCACTATTATCAAACACAGTACCCATCGTTCATACAATCAAATCACTCCACTTCGAGCATTATAAAATCTGAGCTTAACATCATCCACGATCCCGCATTCTTTTGCATATTTAAAATAAAGTTCAAGGCTCTCCACGCTATCGCTGTCAAAATCATAGTTCAGCGTGTGGAGATACTCACGCATGAAGCTGCAATCAATATTTTTCGCACTGCCTATGAAATTGGCGATCTCCCTTATGTTTTCATATGCGTATTCCTTTGACCGCAAGAGCGAATCAAGGACATGATCAACTTTATCCGGATGCTTCCGCGCGAAATCCTCTCTTACCACCCATAATGCGTACACCATTTTTTTCCCTGTCAACTTCTTCCATTCATTTCCCAGGTCAGCAATGATGCTGTAGTGACCGATGGCGTTTATGGCGCTGTCACCGATAAGCAGGGCAGCTTCACCTTGCTTGAGCATTTGTCCGATGTCAGTTCCGGGGCACTGTTTAATGTTCACGTTCACTCCATTTTTCCAGAGAATTATCTTTATCAATGTAGCTGAACTTGCAGTTGTCTCAGGGATGCACAGAGTTTGTCCTTCAAGGTCGGACAGTTCCATCTTCCCATTTGAACATATCAGGACGCTTTTTGTGAAATCATTTGAAGTGATCGAAAGGCGCGGCAAGATGAGAAGGTCATTGCGCTTTGCATACATGATAGAAGAAATGGGGCTGATATCAAGCTCACCGTCAAAAAGCCTGCGGGCAAGCTCTACAGGGTGCGCTTCGGTGATTGTTATATCGGGCGCCTTTATCTTTCCGTGTTCCATGGCGTAATACGGGAAATCACAATTAGCAAAGGCGATCTTGCCGAGTCGGATCATACATCATTAGATTTATGAAAGATGTATATATATTAGTTTGTTGGGCGGGAAGTGGCTGATATTTTTCAAGAATGTTCGTGATCGTAAATTGTTCCAAAATGAAATATTCCAGAATATCTGAATCAATACATAAAATTTATATGGGGAAAATAACGTACACGACCAGAAAGGTGGTACAAAGGTGGTAAGAGTTTTCCTCAGGGACGAACGGGCAATAGAAGGCATGCCGATGCGCATAATGGTCACAGTTGTACTTTTCGCTGTGATACTGGGTATTACCGGAAAAGCTGCATCGGACTTTATCGGTGATGTAAAGGAAAAAAAGCTCATGGACGAGCTTGATAGGATAGAAAAGCGCGCTTCGGTAATGTATACGGCAGGTGGAGGAAGGGACATTAAAAATCCCGATGATCTTTCAGGCACTATGGAGAGCATACATGTGAAAATTCCGGATAATGCGGCTTATGTAGTGTTCGGAGGAATG
>JAHIFK010000088.1 GCA_018900975.1 Methanobacteriota archaeon | reverse complement strand
TGGACATAGTGCCGTTACATTCATTTTGATGTCCTTTTTGTTTGTTCTCTCTTTCTTGTGCTTCGAGGCACGCAACGCAGATTTAATGCTATGCTTTCTGAAAAATTCTTCTAAAAATTAATCACTTAACTTGTATAATTCTTTAGTCCCGGCGCATCCGCAATCCTCATGTAACCACCATGTACGAATTGAGCAAACGAAACGATAACAACGAACTCAAAACTAACTCAAAACGAACTCCGGTTGCGTGAGTTCGTAACAGTTCGTATGAGTTCGCTGTTAATTATCCATCCTGCGCCACACATTTATCACAATATAACTATAAATATCTCGGCGCCCCCGCAATCCCCATGCAACCACCAGGCACAAAAGAACACCCTTCAGCACTATATTTATCTACTCTCAGCATAAAATAGCAACCCGTGCTATTCGAACACCTCATCTACTCAACAGCAATAGCAATAATCGCAGGCATGCTCTGGTACAAGTACAAAGGTACAGACCCATCATGGATCATCATAGCCAGCGCCTTCGCACCCGACTTCGATATAGTCGCAGGCGAGTTGACAAAGAAACTTGGCATGAACATCCTCATCAACGGCGCTCCCATCAGGCACGGGGATTTCCACAACATCGCCTTCCTCCTGCTCTTCGCCTCTGCGGCGGCGCTTGTGCTGAGGTTTGCAGGCATGAGGTTCGGGGATTCGTTCCTGTTCGCTGGGGTTGGGTTCGGGGCGCATATGTTTGAGGATGCGCTGATCGCGAACCCTGCGTATGGGTCTTGCTGGCCGATAACAAAGCAAAGGTGGGTGACCGGGATGATCAAGTATATTCCTGATTATTAGAGGATAGAGAATAAGGATGTGTCGATTACGAGCGATATCGGAGACGGGAATCATTGCAGTGAAAAAAAGGCTGGGTTTAACATGCAGCATATACTTACACTGTCGGGCGCGCCGACAGGAAACCATGGCTATCTCTGGTTATATGAAGAAAATTAACTGCAGATGGGCTTCTTGTTATTTTTTGGATAATCATTTATTCATCTCATTCTAACATCTTTTTTATGAAATTCATGAATTCACGAATACCTGAAGCAGGGTCGTCATTTATTCTGCTCTCTTCTGTATTGTTTTGCGAGCCATTATGGAAATGCTTGGGGTAAGTAGAAACTCCTTTCCAGCACGGATCTGGAAAATTATCATGGCGATACATCTTTCCATTGATTTGCCTTCTTTCCCAGTGATATGAGAATCGTCCGGGTATCTTGGTTGAGAACCAGATATCAGCGACAGAGCCATCTTTTAAAAAAATCCTAAGTTTATCATGATATATATTTGAATCTATAGTGATATCATTATACTCTATATCAACAATTCTCTTCAGCTTAAGGATGTCTGCCACTTAATTTTCTCCATTGCTTTTAACATGTCATCTCTTCTTGTTTCGAGATAATCAAGTTCCATAAAATCATCCATCATGTCTTCTTCTCTGATTTCTCCACTTTTCAACTTTTCATCCAATTCAAAAATCGATTTTATACCGTGTTTTGACCCAATCTTGTAAATCTCTGCCTCTATATTTCTCAATTCCTTTTCCAGAAATGTCCTAATACTTTCGATTTCCAATTTTTCCTTGCTCAGGTGGAGAACGTTTGCCACATCTTCAATTATTTGCATATTTTTTCCTCACATATCTTGTTAGTAACTGAGATAAACACCATGATTGTATAATGCGTAGATATTATTAATATCTTATTCCGAATTCCATTCTACCTGAACCAAGTGCAAATTTGACCTTTCAATCTAAAATTATTACACCCTAATTATAAAATCCCTGGCGCCAATAGGAAAGCATAGCAACCCTGTGACGATAGGAAAAAGGAGCCACATAAGCACACAGATTTAATAAACATTAAAATTATATAAATCTGCCGCTCAGAAAAACCCCGGACAAACTCAATCATGCGATCAAAGCATCATCAGTATATTTATATCCCGCCTCAACCTGAATAGAAACCCGTGCTATTCGAACACCTCATCTATTCAACAGCCATCGCAATAATAGCAGGCATGCTCTGGTACAAGTACAAAGGCAGAGACCCCTCCTGGATCATCATAGCCAGCGCCTTCGCACCCGACCTTGATATTTTCGCCGGGGAGCTGTTCAAGAAATTAGATATGAACATCCTCATCAACGGCGCTCCCATAAGCCACGGGGATTTCCACAACATAGCCTTCCTGCTGCTCTTTGCCTCTGCGGCGGCGCTGGTGCTGAGGCTGGCGGGCATGAGGTTGGGGGATTCGTTCCTGTTCGCAGATATAGGTGGGGGGCGCTGGTTTTTAGAGAAGAGCTGATCGCAAACAGGGCATATCGATCTTGCTGGCCGATAACAAAGCAGAGGTGGGGGATCGGGATGAACAAGTATATTTCTGATTATACATATTATTGTCAACCGTTTTCAATATAACCTCCAAAGTCTTTTTCTCATCCTACTTTATCCTATTATGTTCTATCCATTTCTGAGCAATTCTGCAGTGTTCATTCTGCTGATATGCATAGCAGCAACGAAGCTTGTGAGAATACCGATTGTGATCGCAACAGCAAGGCTAAGATAAATGTATTCCATTTGCATAACGACAAGATCATTGAATCCGACGTATCTATTAATCAGTTTATTGATCAAATAAGACAGGGGAATACATATGAGAATTCCCATAATTCCGCCAAGAAAGCTTATCAATAAACCCTCAATTCCGATGCTTTTGAAAATCGACCATCGGCTCATACCTATCACCTTGAGGATGGCGATCTCCCTCTTTTTCTCTTGAAGGGAAAGGATCATGGTATTAACCACAAGCAATGTCCCCATGATCACTGCAAGCAGCACGATAGAAGCAGCGCTGGCAATAAGAAGGCTGTTCTGCTTTAATGCTTTTTTCAGATACTCCTGGTTTGTGCTGACCGTATAGAGAGGATACCGTTGCTCAATCTCGTTCTTGAAGTATCCTGCTTTCCCGGGGTCTTTTAATCGGATCATGACCATGGACACCTGATCATAATAGTGGTTTCCTGTTATGTCCTGAAACTCGGAAAGTGAGAAAATGACCATGGGATTTGAACTGAACCTGGAGAGAGAGTTCGTAAGCCCTATTATCTTGAATTCCTGCTCTTTTGCTTCAGTCAGTGTCTTACCTATTTGAATAGTATCCCCGACATGAACATCAAGAAGATTAGCGGTTCTATTATCGATCAGTATTTCCTTTTTCCATTTCCCATCGAATCTGCCTTTATTATAGTGCTCATCATTCGCGAGATCTTTCCCCTGTATGATGTTTACTAAAGTCCCTGCTGACCCTTCTATGCCAAGTCCAAAGACTGCTCTTGGTCTTGAGTTATTCTTGAACGCATAGACCATTTCAGTTAACATAGGCGTCACCATGTTGATCTCTTTATTTTTCCTGAAATCCTCGACAAATCTATGGGCATCACTGATCTTTGAATCACTTGAACCCGCATACTGGGACTGGATATCTGTGGCGCCTCCTGTTACCCAGAGATGTATCGTGCTCTGTTCAAGCAGCTTCCCTCCGTTTGAGAGTAAACCGTTTCCTATAGAAGCCAGGAGGATGAGAGAAACGATGCCTAGAGCCACTCCCAGCATTGTGAAGAACGTCCTTAATTTCTTTTTTGACAGATTTCTTATAGCAAGCATATGTGTTACCTCATTTATCTGCCAATGTCCTGACAATATTGATCCGTTGGGTCATAAAAACAGGTAAAAGTCCTGAAAAAATACCTGCAAAAAGTGCAATTGTGATGCCGCCAATAAATAATATGGGATCTACAACAGCTATCTGACCTACTTCAAATAAACGGTCAGCAGCCATGTTCAGCACAAATTGTCCAAGATAGCTCAACAGTATCCCCATTATCGCACCCAGCGCTGAAAGAAAAATTGACTCATATATCACTATTTTCGCTATGGAACGCTGTGATATGCCTATCGCCATCATTAAAGCGAATTCATGCTGCTTTTCGTGTATGGATACTATCATGGTACTGCTGATGAACAGGACAGCTATAAGCATTGAAACGATCGAAACAGCTGCGGCAGTCGCAAGGATTTTTGTATCGCTTACCACGCTGTAAGTAGAGTACTCGCTATTTCCCATAACTTCTGTATCGGGAAAATATTTTCTAAGGTAGTCAAGAACATTGCTCCCCTGTGCTATAATGTAATTAGCCCTGTCTCCCCTGAGGTTACCCGTGAGTTCCTGTAGCTCAGAAAGATGGAGCACAACGACCGGGCTAAGAGAATATTGAGTTTCACTGAATATCCCTTTCACTGTGAACGATGTATTAAGACGGTTACTTGAACCTCCAAGACGCACAGAATCACCTATTTTCAGGTCAAAAAGCCTGGCAGTCTTCTCATTTATCAAAATCTCACCTGTTTGTGGTTTCCCGTAAAATCGGGGATCTCCTTGAGTCAGGTTATTGGTTGGAATGGAAAATTTATCCGTATTTCCAGGGATCAGTCCTAATCCGAGGATAAGTTTGGGTTCTTTTTCATTGGAAGCGTAAAGCATTCTGTTCAACACAGGGGTAGCATAGCGAATATCAGGATTGGAGCTAATGTTGCCAATGCTCTGGTGCACGTTCCCTAACATCGTTTTCTCAGAATTGGACACAATATCAGTAACACTTGAATCTTTTGGGATTATCCAGTAATCCACATCTTTTTCATACATCATGGCGGTTCCCTGTTTAAGACCCACACCCACGGAAACCAGAAGGATCATTATCGAAACCGCAAGGGCGATCGCTATCGAAGTGAAAAGTGTCCTCCATTTCCTTCGCAATAATCCTTTGAAGGCGATCTTAGCGTACATCGCTAACTATTCTCCCATCATGAAGTTTGATGATCCTTGTTGCCTGACGAGCCAGGGAATCGTCATGCGTAACGACGATGATCGTCTTTCCATATTCCCTGTTGATCTTTAAAAGGAGTTCAAGTATCGTTCTCCCGCTGGCACTGTCCAGTTCACCTGTGGGTTCATCCGCAAGGATAATGGAAGGGTTGTTCGCCAGCGCCCTTGCAATTGCAATTCTTTGTTGCTCTCCTCCGCTAAGCTGTCCTGGCATGTGATTTGCCCTTTCGCGTAAGCCAACTGCATCTAAGAGTTCCATTGTTCGCTGTTTGCGCTGTGCCTTTGGCAAACCTGCCTCTTTCATTGGAAGTTCTATATTCTCTTGTGCTGTGAGGACTGGTAGAAGATAGAAGTGCTGGAAAACAAAACCAAGTTCCCTGAGTCTGAGTTCTCTGAGGGCATTTGCTTTCATCGTACTTACATTGATATCTTTAATGAATACGTTTCCCATTGTGGGAGTATCGATGCATCCCAGAAGATGCAGCAATGTTGATTTACCTGAACCACTTGGACCTTTGATAGCAACGAATTCTCCCTGTTCGATCGAGAGGTTTATATCAATGAGAGACTGGATTTTTATTTCATCCAGCCAGTATGTTTTATAGAGTCCAACAGTTCTTAAGTGGGGCAAATTATCTCCTTATCTTTTTGGATGCGATTATGAAAAGCGCCGCAACAAAAAGGACCCCGATCACTGGTGATGAATTTGTCTTTTCACCTGACCCCTGAGGAAGACCAGTTACCTCCAGGAACCCTCCATTTGCCGCTGCGGCGAGTTCGGGATGACCAAGTACTGTTTTTCCTGAGGTCATTGCTGCATATGATGAGAAATTACCATAAGCGCTCAAAGGGATCTTGATATCTGCTTCATAGTGACCGCTGGAAGTACGATTTACAGGGAATTCAAGACTGCTGCTCCCCTGTGTGAAAACGACCTTAACCGGCATATCCATGTCCGGTGTGGCTGTAACACTGGCATGCAGCATACCTCCGGGAGCGACCCTTGTGGTATTTAAGTTAATATTCAGTGTTACGTTTGAGAACAATACCTGCTCAAAAGCAAGAATTTCACCCTGATAGAAAACTGCAAAAAAATATGTGCCAGGTAACGGAACCATACCAGCCGGCATAGTCAATTCATCTTTTCCTTCAGTCTGGTAAACTATCTGGTACCATAGGAAATTCGTTTTCGTGTCAAGAAGCGCTATTGTGTAACTCTGGATATCCGTGGCAGTAACGGTCATATTCACGGGTTCCTCCATGTTATAGAAGCCCATGGTCTGGATCTCATAGGAATTGTTCTCATATATTACTGTCCTATCCGGAATGTCAATAGAATGCGAAAGAACAATTTTTGTGTCTGCTGATGCTGGCTGGACAGCAAGAAGAAAGACAACAGCGCCAATGATAGCGATCGCGTTTAAGAACTTTTTAACAAATATGATACATTGCAATTCCTTACAACCTCCATGGATATCATGTTTGATCCCTCATTTCTGGTAACATATGAGATAAGCTTATCGTCTCAAACACATACTTCATAATAATAATAAGTATCTGCATCTTTATTTTATTTAATCGAAATCTCTTTATACTATAAAATCTTAACGTATACTGGGTATTTAACTATGGTATCAATGAATATTATCCGGAACATGTTTTCCATTTTTTCAAACATCAGAGTTGGGGAGGCTTAATTATGAAGATCTTAAGGTCATTTATCGTTTCGTTTGTACTTTTGTCTGTTTTATCAATGTCAATATTGTTGGTATCTGCTATAGGCCCTTTAATTGTAACCATAGATCCAATCTCAAGTGTAAAAGGACTTTCACCCGCATATACAGGTACCATGAATTTTACTTCAGGTGATACCACCGATTATTTTTATCTAAAGGTGACTATTCCGGATGACTACAAGATACATACTGGTGGTGCTAATACTGAGATGGGGAATTTTACAATTTCAGATAAAGTAAAAATCAAAATGATTTCTACAGGTACTGACAATATAGTGAGATTTGAATATTCAATCAACGGTGGTATTTCTTATACACCAATTACCGGTACTTTAAATTTAAATCAAAATGGGATTACATCTATTACTTATAATACAAATAATCTCACTTTTTATAAGCCTGCTAATGAAAAAAATAGATACCTTGAATTTGAGTTAGGAACATTGGGACCAATAAAATCAACAAAAACAGTTATAGTAAAAATGGTAAGCGGGAGTTTAACAAATCCAACTACCTCCCAACTATATACATGGCTTGCTACAGCAAAGGTTAATAAAAATGCACCCCAGGAATCTACAGGTTCTGCCACAGTTACGATAACAAATAGTTGAAAAAAACAATTAGCTTTCCAGTTATTGTAAAATGGAATAAGGAAATGCCCTTCTTTATTTAAGTTCAATTTCTGGAATACTATCACTTTTTTCTTCGTTATCCAGGCATTTCGTTCGCATATCCGTAGTATTCATTTCAGCAGCTATCGCTCTCCTTTCATATTATCCCGCAAGCCCGGATCTTTCAAATCATTCTGTATGGCAATATACGAGCAAAGATCCCCTTTTATAAATAAAATATCAGCATTATGGATTGGGAATCCGGTTCGTTAATGTTCCTTGCATGGATAATTATGTTACTGGCTATCTGGATATATGAGTGCCATGGTCGGGAAGCCAGGTTCAATCGCAAAATTCAAATAATAATCCCCTTGTGAGTTACCGAAAAATCAGATGGCAAAATTTTGAAAAACAAACCGCTGATGAACACAGATTTAATGCTACGCTTTCTGATAAT
>JAHIFK010000087.1 GCA_018900975.1 Methanobacteriota archaeon | reverse complement strand
AGTTTTATATTACTATTCAAGAGGCACATCCACTAAAACAAGGATTGAAACATATAGTAATTTGTTTTTCCTTGGCCGCTGACCACATTCAAGAGGCACATCCACTAAAACAAGGATTGAAACCCGTGACTGAGTGCCTTTATTTATCCCCTCAATATCATTCAAGAGGCACATCCACTAAAACAAGGATTGAAACAGAAATGAGTTTCCAGTGTTAAAACAGAGATTACCATTCAAGAGGCACATCCACTAAAACAAGGATTGAAACCTGCGCACGATCATTCAGGTGGACCGGAAGTTCGAGAATTCAAGAGGCACATCCACTAAAACAAGGATTGAAACTGGAATCATAAAATCAGCATCTGCATACATGGGTTATTCAAGAGGCACATCCACTAAAACAAGGATTGAAACACTACCTCATGGTCATTCCTGAATAGACCAACTAATATTCAAGAGGCACATCCACTAAAACAAGGATTGAAACAAGATCCCTCTTGCAAAAGGAACAGATTTCAGGATATTCAAGAGGCACATCCACTAAAACAAGGATTTGTAAACTCTGGAGTTTATCAAACTAATCTGGCATCAATTATATCTCGTCAATGACCCCGCTTTCGAAAAACGGGGCATCCCGATGATGGTGCAAGAAATCTCTTACTGTTTTTTGTTTTTTAGGTTTTTATTAGCTAAAATGGGAACAAAAATAGTGAGAATGGCAACCTTCATAAATCAACAGTTATTATGTATTATTAAATGAACCGGGTGATAAATTATGAAAACAATGACTTGTAAACAATTGGGTGGAGCTTGCGATAAAGAATTTCATGCAGACACTTTTGAGGAAATGGCAGAAGTGAGCAAAAAGCATGGTACGGAGATGTACCAAAAGGGTGATGAAGAACATCTTAAAGCGATGGAAGAAATGAAGAAACTGATGAATGATCCAAAAGCCTTGAAAGAATGGTTTGAAAGTAAACGAAAAGAATTTGATGTATTACCTGAGGACAAATAGCAGACATCAGATTAGGTATGTGATACATCGCTTCCAATTCTTTTTTTTAAGTTAAAATTCTATTGAGTTTAACGTTATGCGGCTATGCGAAGTTGCCCGGAGCGCAGCGTAGGGCAATTTGGGTGAAGCGAAGCGGAACCGCATAGCCGCTGTTGTGTGATGTGCTTGGGGGCATCTTTGTTATTGACATATGGATAAAATTACATTTCCTTTTTTATGTCCAGTTTCAACATATCTATGGGCTTCTACAATATCATTTAATGAGTACCGCCTATCAATAATTGTTTTAATTTTTTTATCCTTTAATAATTCAGACAGGTAATGTAAATTATTTATTTTTTCATTTACAGGTCTTATTCCTGCGGCTACAAATAATGCCCTTTTACCCTTATCCTTAGATTGGAAGAGTCCCTTAATCATGACCCCTGCAGAAGGAAACGTTGATAGATATATACCATTTTCAGTCAGTACCTTCTGACATTCAGAGAATGATTTCTTTGCTACGGTGTCAAATATAATGTCGTATTTGTTGTTTTCTCGTGTAAAATCATTTTTAGTATAATCGATGACTCTTTTTGCACCTAACAATTGAACCATTTCAATATTAGTAGTGCTACAAACGCCGGTAACTTCAGCCCCATAACTAATTGCTATTTGCACAGCAGCAGTCCCAACAGAACCGGAGGCGCCATAGACAAGAACTTTTTGCTTGTTTTTTATTTCCCCCTTGTCTCTAAGAAAAACAAGGGCAGTAAATCCACCATCAACAATACCGGCAGCTTCTTCATAACTAATATTTTCAGGTATATTGACTATCGCTGAATCCTCAGATAAACATTTATATTCAGCATGTGCGCCTAAAGTATCAGTAGAATAACCATATACTCGAGCGCCAGTCTTGAACTTAGTAACACTTTGACCGATTTCAACTATTTCACCAGCCAAAACATCTCCTGGTATAGAGTATTTCGGTTTAGATAAGCCAGTAAAAAACCTTGTAAAAAACGGTTTGCCTTTTCTGATAATTGGGTCTGTATTGTTTACCGCTGCGGCATGAATTTTAATCAATACTTCATTTTCTTTTGGTGATGGTGTTGGTACTTCTTTAACCTGAAGAACCTCTGGCCCACCATATTTTGTTACTAAAACTGCTTTCATATTAAAACTCCTTCTTGATTTTTTTTACCACCAAGCATTTCACACAACATTGTATATACGAACTTGGTTCTTATATCTGCTGTATTTTATCCGTGCCTTAATTTTTAGCGCCACGATTGTTATTCTGGTTCAAGCTATTCAAAGGATGCACAAGCACCCATCGTCTTCGTAGAGTAAGCGAGAGGTCTTTCAACCTCCAACTCCTCGTCAAACCGTACATGCGGATTTCCCGCATACGGCTTTCGTCTGGCATATCCCATAACAGGAGGCAGAATTCTCTTACAGACAATCCCGCCGGTTTTGACTATCAGCATTTATCCTACCACTCTTCACGATCTGTTGCCAGGTGGCGCTTACGCTTACTCTTTTCAGCGGCTACCTTTCTGGTATCTTGCTATCCGATTGTTTTTATCGTGCTGTCAACTTCATCTCTATCCAGATCAGAACCCCTTTGCTGGAACAGGTTTATCCTTCCATACGTAGAGTAAGCGAGAGGTCTTTCAACCTCCAACTCCTCGTCAAACCGTACATGCGGATTTCCCGCATACGGCTTT
>JAHIFK010000086.1 GCA_018900975.1 Methanobacteriota archaeon | reverse complement strand
TCCATAGCGGTGCGGCAAGACCACCATCCTCTCTCAGTCAGCGGAATCTTGAAGAAGCAGCTAACATATAGCATACGCTATAACATATTATAACATATTATACAAGGCTATAGTAACTTATAAATATATTCAAAACAAGAATTATACTATCATGTCTACAACGATCCAGATAAAAGAAGATATAAAATCAACATTAACGCAAATGAAACTCTTTGAACGGGAGACTTATAACGATGTTTTAGAGAGACTTATTGAAGACGTTCAAGAACTCAATGAAGAAACAAAAAAAGAGATAGAGTCCGCAATAAAAGAAATCAAGAGCGGTAAATACGTTACGCATGAAAAGCTTGCCAGAGAAATGGGATTCTGATGAAATTTCAAATAATCTGGTCAGAATCGGCAGCAGGTGAACTTAAAAAATTAGATAGAACTGTAGCAAAACGTATTTATAAAAAAGTTTCACAACTTTGTGAGAATCCATATCATTTTGATGTGACAAAAATGGTAGGAGATCCATATTTTCGGCTGCGCGTTGGTGATTATCGTGTCGTTTTTGACATACAGAATGACCTGCTTCGAATACTTGTTCTTAAAGTAGGTCATCGAAAGAATGTCTATAAAAAATAATTGACCTTTGATATAGGGGCGAAGTATTGAGAAAAATGGACGCCTGCCAAAGACATACCATGAGGCGCTTCGCATATGAAGTGGTCGTAAGCAATCGCGGATATTTCGGTTGCTCCTGGCGCAGAGATGATTAAGATAGGAGCGCCGGCGAGGAGTGAGAGGAATGCGAAGTGTAATCAATTGCTGAGGATCGAGGAGGAACTGGAGAAGGCGGGAAGGTTTGGGGGGATTTGAATTAAGGATTTCAATAAGTCACAGACCTATTTGACTGCTATGGAATTTGAAGAAACGGAACCGCAGATAAACGCAGATGAACGCAGATTTGCTGCATTATATCTGCATTATTCTCGCTCTGAATCGCATGGCAAAGCCATAATTGAAAGCACTCTCCAGGGCGCTTTTATCCATGATTTCAAATTATAAAATCGTTTCATGGTTAAATATTGGCGCCAGGAATTTAATATTTAATATGTGATAAATATGTGGCGCATTGCTCTTCAAAGAACGCAAAACCCGTTTGTCTTTTAAAAATATATTTTTGCGCCGCAGTTGGATTTTACATAAATCTGCGTTTATCTGCGTTCATCTGCGGTTTCAAAATCCGAAATCTTGTTGATGTTGCTGAAGCATCGGCGCCAATAATTTAATATTAAAAAAGTGATACATATGTGGCGCTTTACACCGCAAAGTCTGCCATGAACTTCGTTCATAAATGAACATGAAAAAATATAGAGATAAACAACGAACTAATGCGAACTGAAACGAACTCCAGCAGCATGAGTTCGTATCGAGTTCGTTGAGTTCGTTGTTAAATTTTTCATACCAGGGCGCAAAGAACGCAAAGCTGAGGCACATTTTGATAACATATTAATGCGCCGATGAGCAGCTTCATGTTACTCGCGACTGTCCGGGCATCTGGAATGGCGCAATACTGCCGCCCAGCCACCCGCACTAAGGACGCCGTCCCCCGCAGGCGGATGCAGGCTTTGCCTGCACTCTATGGGCGCACGTCTTGGCACATACATTAATTGACCGTTTAAGGAGGGAAATATGAAGAAGCATTAATGTTTAAAAATCAAGCTACTTAAAGCACGAATCCACATAAAATTTAATTGTTTCTGGGATAATTTCTTTTCCAACATAATTTTCTTCAAGATATATTGCTAGTATTTCATTAAAAGAAAGAGAAGCCTTATTTCTTAGTGTAACTTTTCTTTTTAAATCCCCATATTCGTATTTACCTATCTCGCTATGGTTTCCGATAAATTTGTCACCTTTACGAAGTGTTAATATTGTATCGTCTGAAATCTCGTTATTATCAGCGTATTTGAGTGTTAGTTTTATTCCATTCACATCTATTCGTTGCGCTAGTGCAATGGGTGTAAGTGTAATTAATGCGTTTCTTTCAAAACACTTAGAATTTGTCTGAACGTAATTTTGGTTCGCCTTGGTCAGAATATCGTTTCTACATTCCCATTCTACAGGTTTTTTATCTTTAGAAAATTGAGCAATATCTTGAGCCTCAGTCCTCCAAACATCCTTCGTTCCAAACACTCGTTCCATACTCCGAACAGTTTCAAGAATTTCTGCCAAAAGTTCTCTGTCTGTTCTGACAGGAAGATTTCCCTCATCTATTTGAGAAAATGGGATTGATGAGATTTTTGTTTCAAAATCAAGCCACCATTTTTCAAATGTTGGTTCTAATATTTTATCATCAAGTTTTTTTTCTCCATAAGCTTCATTAATAGTTTTTAAAAGAGAGAATACATCTCCTTTTGAATTTTTTGTGGCTTGAAATTGTGATAATGGGTTATCGTTGCCTATGTCAGCTTGCTCAACATCCAATAAAAAAGTGCATACTAATGAGCCTTTTATTATTTTTGATAGTGCTCCTGCTTCAAAAAGAAGCCAAGGGCGGTTTAAATTTTCTTTAGTTAGACAAATAACTCCAACCTTTGCATCTTCAAGTGCTTGTGCTATCTCAGGCGACCACCTTTTACCCTTGCCAATATCTTCTGAAGACATCCAAGGCTCAATATCATGAAGGACGAATTTTAGGTATTGACCCCTTAATTTACTGATGTTTTATAATAAGGAAAAGTAAGCATCTCCTCCAAAGACCAAATGTGATCAGTTTTGCCTGTTGCCATCATTGGTGTTCTCTGTATATACTTCCTATTTGTAATATCATCATC
>JAHIFK010000085.1 GCA_018900975.1 Methanobacteriota archaeon | reverse complement strand
CGACCTGTGCATGCTTGAGGGTATTATCCCTGCACTTGAGTCATCACACGCTGTCGCTTATGTCAAGAAAGCAGCTGCGTCTGGCGAACTGGGCGATGTTGTTGTGATAAACCTCTCAGGAAGGGGCGACAAAGACCTTGAGACTGTGCTGGGTTTGATGAACCCGTCGAAAAAGGGGGGATAATATTGGGTTCATCAAGGAGTGAAAAAGTAGCAAGAAATGATTGAGACATTTCGACCAAAGGAAGGTATAGACGAACATAAGTTCGGATATACGCATAAAATGGAAAGATATATGAAATCAAGTTCGGATATGAACGAGTTATATGACATTGCGTTGTAACGGAGAGATGAAGATATGAAGGACTATTTGATTGATTTCCAAAACATGAATTGGGAAAGCGTGTCACCAGGTGTTCGATATAAGGCATTTATTAGAGGTAATCAAAGAATACGGTTGGTAGAATTTTCAGAGGAATTTATCGAGAAGGATTGGTGCATCAAAGGACACGTAGGCTATGTTCTAGAAGGTGGTATTTCTATAGATTTTAATGGAACACCAATCAATTTTAAAGCAGGTGACGGGCTATTTATTCCCAAAGGGGAAGCAAGCAGACATAGGGGTAAAGTTGCCAAAGGAGAAAAAGCATTAATTATTTTGTTTGAAGAAGTGTGAACGCAACGTCATATAACAGCGTGTATCTGGTTCGGGCTTCGCCCTCACACAAATCGCCTTCGGCGACTTCAGATACACGCAAGACGTTATCCAAAATTGGCAAACTAAAGGAGATAAGACATAAATGAACGCTGTTTGCCAACTCCGCGCTCCCGCAGGTCGCTTGCCCTTCTGGTCGGATAACATGCTCATATCTGGCTTCGGCGTTGTGCGCCTCCGACTCAAATCCATCATAGGACTTCAGATATGAGCGTGACCGTTATACGCAATCGGCGTCGGGACGCTCAAAACGATATTGTCTAACTATAGGGATTTAAAAGCACCCCTCCCATCGATACAATTAATCCGCTCAAAATTCTCTGAGAAAAATTCTCCATAAAGAGAATAGTGAAAGAGTTTAATAAGACTCATTAGCTTGTTTCTCTCCAGATCAAGGTTTATTCCCGCTTCTTCGGCAGGCGTTTTTCCACCCAAACTCATATGTGGGTTCACAAAATTATAACAATTATCTAACAGCCTTAGAAAATCTTCAGCCGATTCTGAATTCTTGAAACCTCTTGTAATCTTGTACCTCTGTTTTATACGTTCATTATCTCGTTCAGCACAATTATTGTTATGCTCCAATCCATATTTTTTGCAGGCAATTGGAACTCCATGAACAAGTTTGCACTTTCCACGAAGTCTGTAAAAGAAGATATTGTAAGCTCTCCTGTAATGTCCGAGTTTATCAGTAATAATTTTTGGTGGTAAACCTTTGCAGCCATTTCTGATTCTATCAAAAACGTGTTTAGCACCACTTAATGTCCTTCTTTTAGTCAGTTTTCCTGCGATTTTGAATTTGGTTTTTCTGTCTTTGGCTCCCCAATACCAGTTTTTCTTGCCTTTGGTCTTTACAATTACTTCATCTGCATGCACATTTCCTTTGATTTCTGGTTGAAGTGTTTGAGTGAATTTATCAATTTTCTTCGAGTAATCACGACACCATAAAAGAATCATCCAACGTGAGACTTTTACTCCGTGGTGCTGCCACATATGGTCTTTAACTTTGCTCAGCGAAAGACCGCTCTGATAAAGAGATACTGCCTCAACAATATGTTCTTTCTGAAATCGCCGTCTTAAGAACCCATCATCTATGGTGAATTTTGCACCGCAGCTTTTGCATTTTCTCAATCTTTTCTTGCCAGATTCGTTGTATCTGTAGCCTCGCCAAATACTATCCTGACTTCCACATTTGGGACAAGTATATTTCTCTTCGACCATAACCTCGGTGGTATATATGGTGCAGGTATTATTTAAATATATCCCTTGAAGTTGACAATATCACAAAAGGAAAAACTATATATATAATTGTAAGAAAGGAGGTGTTAGCATGAATAAAGAATGCTGCAAAACCAATGCTGCTGAGCTACTGAATATCAAGGGAAGTTGTTGTCTGGAAACCGCTGGGATTCGTCAACACCTGAAAGATTTAATGTCTGGAAATACTCTAAAAATAGTCTTTGACCCTCCGCTTCGACAGGATATGGAAAATCTTGTAGCCGAAGAAAACTGCGAAATCCTACGCATAGATGATGAAGGAGAATCACTCACGGCAACCATCTGGAAAAAGCAATCTACTACTGAATTGCTAAAAGTTAGCCCCGTAGTGGACTATCCCACAGAGGAAGGTTGTTTTCTTCGCGGAAACCATTACTCACCAGTGGCTGTGGTCGTCATGTTAAATGCACCTTACGGGACTATGCCACCTGAGGTGAAAAGCATCCCCCCAGAGATCGATAAGTTGGTAAGGTTAGCCGTAGAAACTGGAGCCGCGCTGTCAGGTACACTGCAGACAGAGAACATTGGGATAGAGAAGATCGTCTGCAACATTGTGGGGAACCCCAATATTCGCCATATAGTTCTTTGTGGCATCGATGTAGAGGGGCACCATTCCGGGGATGCTATTAGAGCCCTTATAGAAAACGGGGTTAACGAATGGCGGACCATCATTGGCTCAACCGCGGTGACTCCCTATCTTTTCAACATTCCCAAGGAATCAATTGAGCGCTTTAGAAAGCAGCTTACGTTAATCAACCTTTTAGGAGAAATGAATCCCGAGGTGATAACCAAGGCTGTCTGGTCCTGCTATCAGGAGAAGCCCACCCCGTTTTTGAATTACACGCTATCTGACCCAGGCGCTTACCCTGAGCAGCCTATGTCCTGCAGGCTCAGCTGGAGAGTCAAACAACCAGAGAGCATCGAGGAATGGGAACTCAAAGACCTAGTTAAAGGGATTGAGGAAGAAGAAAAGGCAGTAGCAGTTCCCCAACAGAAGGAGGTAGCGGTAAAGGTGAGTGAACCCAAGGTTGCAGCCATAGCTAGCTGTCTTTCACGGATAGCTGAGGAGCTGTCCCAAATCGCTAAAATTCTCGTGGAGGAAAAACCTATAGTGCCAGTTAAGGAAGCGCCGGTGGTAGAAGAAGCGAAGCCAGTCTGTGTGGTCAAAGAGGAGACGCCCGCTGCAGTCGCCCCAGCCGTTGTCGAGCTTACGGAGAAGGAGCTGTATTTTCATAACCAGTTGAGGGCATACCCCGGCATCCTGGCTGGACTTTCGGCTTGCGACAAGGATATGTGCCATAATGGCTGTTCCCTGCCAGCTGCCGTAACCTCCATTACCAAGAAGCTGGCTAAACTGAAGAAGGACATAGAGGGAGCGTCTATTTCCAAGAAAAAAAGAGAGGAATTCTTGGCCAGGATTGACGGCTTCTTAGAGGCTGCTGAAGGCCTGCCCACAGAACCGGGACAACCCTGTCAGAAGACACTAGGCAACTGTACTATCGGCAAGGGATGCCTGGCCACTGGAGCGGCAGATCTGTTAAAGCAAATCACCGAGCCAGCATCACTGATGCAATAGAAGAGGAAAAAATATGTCTAACTATTTTACAAACCAATTAAGGGGATATCCTGTAGTTTTGGCTGCCCTTCAGGCTTACTCTAAGGACATCTGTAGAAACTGCATCGGTCAGGAAGGGAGCCAAACTAAGGTCAAAAAGGGTCTAAAGAAGTTAAGTATAGACCTAAAAGGGTCATCAATGCCTGAGGAAGAGAAAGGGGCGCTGCTTGCCCATATCGACTCCTTGTCGAGTGAGGCAGAGGCAATAGAGCTGTCTGAAGATTGCGAGTGCCAAAAGACAGCTGGTAATTGTAAGATCGGTACGGGCTGCTTCCCGTTAGGGGCATTGAACATACTAAAGCTCATCACCGAACCGGGAGCACCGTAAACTATGGTGGGTATCGACTGTGACCAAAAAGTAATCATAAAAAAGGAGGTGAAATAATATGGCAGTAGAGGTTTTTGAAAACCAGCTTCTAGGCTATAGGACTGCATTGGGTGGTCTTGAAGCTCTAACCAGGGACATCTGCGTAAACTGCATAAATCTGGAAGCGGCAAAAACGAAGGTAGAGAATGGTTTAAAGAATCTGGCCAGGGATATAGAAGCTGAGTCCATCCCCAGCGCTGAGACCAAGGCAAACCTTAAAGCCCGAGTAGACGCCCTTTCCAAGGCTGCTGACGAGCTGGGTATTGCTGAGGATACCAGCTGTCAGAGGACCGCCGGGGTCTGCAAGATGGGAGCAGCATGTTTTGCCAACGGCGCAGCGGATTTGTTGAAGCTTGTTCCGGCACCAGGATGAGTAGCTATCGGGCAGGGAGTGATAACGGAGCCGGAGCGGCTACGGCCCTGGCCCAAAATAGGTCCATGCTCGCCTTCTTCCCCACCGTAATCTTTATATTCGCAGTGAGGCTAGTGATGATAAGTATTAAAAAGGAGGTCATTACTAATGAAATTTGAAGAACTCTCAAAAAAGTTGAAGACCACTTTGGAGCTGGGAGACTCTCCAGTTGGGGTAAAACTAATCAAGGTTGGTGAGAAACTGCCGGAAATCGCTGAGCGAGCCGAGCCTATTGCCTATTGTGCATCCATAGCACGTGCTAGGAAGGGTGAATCCATTCTTCTAGGAAAAGATAAACATGGGTGCCCAGTCGGTGCTGCTATTCTTGGCTTAATTAGTGTTCCGGAAAAGATAGCCTCAGGAGAAACTCACGCCGGTGCGGGACTTTTAAGCTCGCCAGCCGCTGCAAGCAAGACGGTAGGCGAGATCCCGAGGATCGATGCCGAAACTATTCAGGCAACATTGGTTTTTCCGCTCGAGAAGGCGCCTTTGGAACCCGAAGTCGTCATCCTACATGTAAAACCTGACCAAGCGCTGTGGGTAGCACTTGCGCTTAATTACACTAGGGGTGGAAGAATTTCTTCCAGCTTTGCTGGCATCGGAGGTACATGCGGGGATGCTACTGTGATACCCTACCTGAAAAACAGTCCAAACTTCACCACAGGTGACTTTGGCGGTAGGACGCGTAGAGCGCCTGAAGAGATGATCGTGGGCATACCAGTTTCCTTACTACAGGAAGTGGTTAATAACTTAGAGAAGCTAGGTTGTCCAAGGTAAAATCACAGAAAGAAGTATAACATGCGCCAGCATCAGTCCAGCGTGTTGCTCTTCATAAACTAACTATGAAAGTAGGTGAAGAGGTATGGCCGAACGTCTTTGCAAACTCACGAGCAAAAAGCTAAACTTTCCCGAGGATTGTAAGGGTTGCGAGTATTTAAAACCTCGGGGAAAGATAAGCTGTTGCACCTATAAAGGACCCGCAAAAAAGAGTCGTTGCAAATAGTGGCAGATAAAAGAAGCGGGCTCGCAACTTCACTTAACAGCGGATAAAAGACTTCGCTACGCTCCGCCCAAATTGCCTTCGGCAACTTCTTTTATCCGCGAACCGTTAGGCGAAATCCAAATATACTTTAAAGGAGATATAACACACGATGATATCTGAAAATGACAAGAACGTAATATTAACGTATGCGAAAAAGTATAAATTAGAAAAAGTTATTCTTTTCGGCTCATCGAAAGAAAGGACGGATGCACGAGATATAGATATAGGTGTGAGAGGTATAGCTCCTGCGTTATTTTTCGATTTTTGTTGGGAGTTATATAGAGATTTATCTAAGCCTGTGGATGTTATTGACCTAAGCAAAGATTGTTTATTTAATAAACTTATAGAAAAAGATGGGCTGGTGTTATATGGCTAATGTAAAAGAAAAAGTTCATGCGGAGATGGAAAATATTACAAAAGTTTTGATCGAATTAGAAAAGGTGAAAGATACACCCAACAAGGAACTTGTAGTTCTTGTAGGAATAGGAGCATATCTTCAAAATGTCTACACGGGGATGGAAAACATTTTGAAACAACTATTATCACACAAGAACATACCAATACCTGACACGCCCACATGGCACAAGGATTTATTGAATTTGGCTGCTGAACACAATCTTATAACGAAGGAAATTGCCGACAAAATAGGTAAGTATTTATTCTTCCGTCATTTCTTCACGCATGCTTACGGTTTTCTCATAGATGAGGCGAAATTAAATCCTCTAATGGACAACATCGCTGACATTTATTCTGAGTTTAAAAGAGAAATCGAGAAGTATCTATCAAAGATCGAAGAATGAACTCATACAAGTTTCATGGACTTCGCCTAACAGAGCGTATCTGGCTACGTGCCTTCGGCACTCCGCCCAAATTCCCCTCTGGGGGGAACTTCAGGTACGCTCGTGACGTTATACGCAATCTGCCTTCGGGGTCGCCTTTCGGAAAGTTTAATAAATATAGATATGATAAAAGAATATTAAATTTATGAGGTAATGAACATGCGAAAAATATATTAGCAATGTATAAAAAACCACAGAGAACGCAGAGGACACAGAGAAAAAGCAGCAACTCTCTGTGCTCTCTGTGTCCTCCGTGGTTAATTATCTGACCGGGTTTGATAATCCAGAATTCAATAGCGGGATAAGAAAATGTGTTTATAAATTCCTATGTGTTAAAAAAATGATGCTCAGTGAAAAATTCAGGGAATTAAAAGCGAAAAACGAAGGCGCCCTTATTGCCTACATCTGCGCAGGCGACCCTACGCCTGAGGCTACAAAAGAGTATGCTACAGCGCTTGTCAGGGGTGGCGCGGATATTATAGAACTCGGATTGCCATTTTCCGACCCCGTGGCAGACGGACCCACAATCCAGGCTGGCATTGAGCGGGCGCTGAACGCTGGAATGACGCCTGATATTTATTTTGAGACTGTTAGCTCTCTAAATGTTAATATCCCGCTTGTGGTGATGACATACTATAACCTCATATTCAGAAGAGGGCTTGAAAAATTCGTAAAGGATTGCGTATCCTCTGGTATCTCTGGCATTATAGTTCCAGACCTTCCTGTCGAGGAATCCAGCGAGCTTGCAGTTTTCTGTAAGAAACACGATGTTGCCCTCATTTTCCTCGTGGCTCCAACAACAACAGAATCAAGGATGAAGCGGATATTGGCGCAGGGAACTGGTTTTATCTATCTTGTGGCTCGCCTCGGCGTTACGGGAGCAAGAGCGGATATTGCAAACGCTACAAAGGAACTGATAAAAAGGGTAAAGACCACAACTCCAAAAGCTGTGGGATTTGGGATATCCAATGGAAAACAGGCTGCTGAAATTATCCGCTCCGGAGCTGACGGAGTGATCGTGGGTTCTGCATTTGTGGATATAATCGCAAGCGGAAAGGATGTTCCTGCGAGG
>JAHIFK010000084.1 GCA_018900975.1 Methanobacteriota archaeon | reverse complement strand
CCAAGACCCCACCGCATGTAGCGATCGCCAAGAATTATCGACATCGAGGAATCCATCAACAAAAATACTGCAAGCCCGATCAATATCCAGCCTGATAATTCCATAGTTTAAGTTGTATAGTTTTATCCAGCTAATATCTTTTGTTTTGCCTGTCTAAGAAGTTAGTTATATATCAGAGTGAGTTCATGACAAAGCCAAATTAAGGTGATACTATGGATTTTACCGTGAAAGGAACATTTAAAGCAGGACTAAAATGGGAACATTTCTCCAAGAAAATTACATCCCAGAACAAGAAAAACGCAATGGATAAAGCCTATTCTTTAATAGGAGCAGAACACGGGCTCAAGCGCCGCCTTATTAAGATAGAAGGAGTTGAAGAGGTCAAAGCATGAGCGATGTCGTATTGACACAGCAGCAGCTTCAGGAACTTGCAGGAATGCACCAGCAGTACCAGTACCAGGCTGAAGCAATAGGTCAGCAGATTAACATGTTAAAGTTGACCCTTAAGGACCTTGAAACCGCACTTTTGACAATTACAGCCCTGAAAGACGAAACTGCAGGAAAAGAGACCCTTGTGCCTATCGGTTTCGGGTCATTTGTCAATGCAACATTAACCAGCACAGATAAAGTCGTGATAGGTATCGGCGCTGGAGTTAGCGTTGAAAAGAAAACAGAAGATGCTAAAGTATTCCTTGAAAAAAGGAAAGAAGAACTTACAAAATACTTTGAACAGATGAACAACGCTTTTGCAAAGCTGGCAGAAGAGATGCAAAAGATCGAGATGACAGTTCAGAAGCAGCAGCAGTCGCGTGTGCCCATGAGCGCCGAATAAACATGTTCGAAAAGCTCAAAGAAAAGCTCGGCGGTTTCAAAAGAGTCCTCGGCGGGGCAATAGAAGATAAAGAAAAAGAGGCAATAAAGGCAGAAGCCCCTGTTAAAAAAGAAGAAGCGATAATAGAAGAGAAAAAAACTCCTGAAAAGGCCGGTTTTATCCAGAAGATCAAAGCTGCAGTTCTCGAGCAGGAATTCATCATCGATGAGAAAAGCCTCAAGGACCATCTGTGGGAGCTTGAGATGGCGCTTCTTGAAAGCGATGTAGCATTGCCTGTTGCCGAAAAAATAGTAGAGAACGTAAAAATTGAACTCGTGGGAACCCGGAGGAAGATCGGATCTGATACAGGGAAGATCGTAGAGAACGCCCTCAGACTGGCCATATCAAAAGTGATTTCTGTGGACTCCTTTGATTTTGACACTTTTATTAAAGGCTGTGCAAAACCTGTAACCATCGTTTTTGTGGGAGTGAACGGCACAGGAAAGACCACGACAATAGCAAAGATGGCGCAACGTTTCAAAGAGCAGGGATATTCAGTGGTGATCGCAGCAGGCGATACTTTCCGCGCTGGCGCTATCGAGCAGATAGAGGTGCATGCGGAGGCGCTCGGGATAAAACTCATAAAACATCAGGAGGGCGCAGACCCTGCCGCGATAATATACGATGCGATCCAGTTCGCGAAGGCAAAACACAAGGATGTAGTGCTTGCTGACACAGCCGGACGATTGCACACCAATATCAACCTGATGGACCAGTTAAAAAAGGTATGCAGGGTGAACAACCCGAACCTTATCATTTTCGTGGATGAAGCGATAGCGGGAAATGATGCTGTTGAGCGCGCAAGACTTTTCAACAACGCAGTCCCATTTAACGGCACTATACTGACAAAACAGGATGCAGATGCAAAAGGAGGGGCAGCCATATCCATAGCATACACAACTGGCAAACCCATACTGTTCCTGGGCATGGGCCAGAGCTATAAGGATCTGGTAAAGTTCGACCCCAACTGGCTGCTTGACAGGTTATTTGAATAATTCCTGCTTTGTGACAGAATTCATCTAGTTCAATAATTACCCTATATTTAAAGATTCCTGTCCACATTCGTACAAAAACGAACAGTATTTATATTACTAGAACCATTTAGAAATCATGGGTCATGACCAGAATATGATGATTTATTCTACTGAGAACGGTATAGTGGCTCTGGACAGCCCTGTAAAGTTGAAAATACTTGAGATGTTAAGAAAAGGAACTGTATCATTCGATGACCTTGTGGAGCAATCCGGGAAAGCCAAATCAACAATATCTGTACATCTCGATGATCTTCAGAAGCTAAATCTTATTCAGGAAAAATCATCTCCTGAAGATAAAAGAAAAAAATATTTTTTTCTGAATTCGGTGTGCTTTGCCTGTTCAGAAATGCCTATGGTGAAGCATTATCAAAATAATCTGGAAGCTTTTGATATATCAGGTCTGAATGGGGATTCTTTATTGATGCATATTTTTCAAACAGTCAGATATGGTATGGAGGCATACGGTTTTAACCCGAAACCTATCATGAAACGGCTGGGAAAGGATATAGGCACAAGGGTCGGACCTGATCTGGAATCCAATGATGAATCTGGGTTATTGCAGGAACTTTCAGAATTCTGGAAATTACAGAAACTGGGGGAGATGAAGATCATCAACAACAGTCGTCCGACAGTAATAGTAACTGAATGCTACCACTGTAGTAAGATGCCCAATGTGGGGAAAACGCTCTGCTCAATGGATGAAGGGATCTTAGAGGGGATATTTTCAAGCAGGCTTGGCATTGAATATACCTTCAAAGAAATAGAATGCTTTGGGTCAGGGCATCAGCATTGCAAATTCGTATTTGAAGAAAAAAAGTGAGTGTTTATTTCTACGGGCTTTATTTATACATGCTTAATGTCCTGTTATGCCTGGTAATATTTTGAACAATTAAAAAACAAAGATGCACCGGAAATCAGGTGCATCATTTACTGAATAACATTCGGCTATGCAGGCAATCCAAGCGCTGCCCTTTTCTTCATTATGTGCGCCTCAATGCCTTTTGCCGCTTCGACCATATCTGTCTCGACAGCGAATTTGCCGCCTGTAAGCCCTTCTATGTCCTGGGTGAGAAGCTTAACAAGCCTGGGCGCTCCTGCAACTGGAGGGAGCGGAGCTACATGGGTATAAAGACCGAACGCAACTGCAAAGACACCATCTATCGTAGCCTTCTGCTCCATATACGTGGGTGCAGTGACCGCAACAGGAAGGTCTTTCGTGTCAACGTTCAGAGCCTCTGCGATCGCAGTTACAAGAAGGGCAATTCTCCCTGTGTCCGTGCATGTTCCGAAACTCAGCACCGGAGGGATCTTGAGGAGTTCGCACACTGCTTTAAGACCAGGACCAGCTTCAGCTTTTGCTTCAAGCGTGGTGAGTCCTCCGACTTGAAGGGCTGCATTACCGCATCCTGCGCTTATGACAAGTATGTCGCGCTTGATAAGTTCCCGTGCGATCTTCAGCGTATTGACATCCTGGCCGCCATCACGCAGCGTTGAGCAGCTCACAAGGGCTACCACGCCTTTTAGCGTTCCCTTCTTGATAACGTCAAGCAGCGGCTCGAGTGTGCCTCCAAGAGCGGAAATACATGCCTCAGCCGAGAAACCGACAATTGCATTTTGCTTCCTGCTTGACGGGTTTGTTGCTTTTCCCTTTCGCTTCTTGAAGTTCTCTATTCCCATATCTATAAGCTTCTGAGCCTGTGCTGCCGCCTGATCAGGTTTATAGATTATCTGGTCTTTCATTCCAGGGACATTTACAAGCTTGGATACTGAAACAATAGATGTATTGTACTTCTCCTGATAAGAGCCAAGATCCGGAGGAGAACAATTCATATCCATTGCGAATACATCTATTCCGCCTGTTGCAAGCGCAGGTTCTATGCTCAACCAGTTCCCTGTAAGTCCAACGAACACATCATCGATATTGTATCTCTGTACCAGTTCCTGCCCGGTCTCGATCGAGCCGATGATGCGAAGACCTTTTGCTCCTGCTTTCTTTGCTTTTTCCTGATTTGCCGCCTCATGTGCTGTCTTGATAAGCGCCGCGCCGATGAATGGCTCATGACCATTTGCAACTACGTTGACGTAAGCAGGGTCTATTATTCCAAGATCTACGTTAACAGCATGAGGCTGCGGAGTGCCAAACAATATGTCCTGCCCCATCTCAAGCGGTATCTGCGAGCCGTAGATGCAGGAAATACCCAGACGCAGCGCCTTTTTTGCAAGCGAGACATAATCGCCGTCCATATTGGTCATCGTACTTGATACCGCATCCATTACCTCATTAAGTGGTCCTCCAGGCAGGATGCCAAGTTTTCTCCAGACCTCTATCCTTTGTTTTGGCGCAAAGGCAAGGACATTGGAAAGTTCATCATCTGAATCCGCGTTTATTCCTGCCATCATGGCGTCTGCAACTGCAATAGCAAGTTCCTTTGTGCTCTTATCCGTCTTTATGCCGAATTTTTCGGCAAGAGCCAGAAGCTTTGCTTCGTCCTTTATCTGGAATGGGGTTTTTCCAAGCGCTGTTGCCTTCAGGGTCTTTGCAACTGTTTTGGCGTGGAAGGTGTATGTTGCCGTGCCCATGGTGTTCAGGAACATGAAGTTCCTCATTGCCATGCCGTCCGCATCTATGCCGCATACTCCCCGTTCCGCGCTAGGTTTTATCCTGCATGGACCGTTGCTGCAAAGCTGGCAGCTTATGCCCTGTTCACAGAACGAGCATCTTTTTCCCTGGGCGATCGCTCTGTCAAATGTGTTTGACATTCCATCTTTTTTCAATATATTGTACTGTTCTTTTACTGACTGATGTGCACTGATTGTTTCCATAATATCACCTTATTTGCAGAAAATTCCCTGCACTCCAATGATACATTTTGTCTGATGTACGTTAAAGTTTTCTTTTTCATTCTCTCTGATTTTTCTTAGTACATTTCGATCCAATATATCAACCGTTTTCCTTCTTTCGGTTAGTTCATACTACATTACAACCTGTCTTAGACACTATTTAAGCAAGAAACCTTCTCAAACTCTGACTCCAAATCAAAACAATTGATAACATCTATAGCCTTCTGCCCTTCAATGGTTACTTTTCTATAATATCTTTTTCT
>JAHIFK010000083.1 GCA_018900975.1 Methanobacteriota archaeon | reverse complement strand
TGTTACACTAGTATTTTACACTATTGGTTCATGTTATATTCGATAATCATTTGGTAAAATTATGAACTGGACGGGCTATTGAGGCAGATTTAATTGATTCATACTAAAAAAATTGCTACAGAAGACTTATTGACGCCATAGTGTCAGATCTATAACATCATAAACCCATTGTTTTAGTTATCAACTTGCTTAATTTTTAATATAAAAACCATCTATGCCATCGACTTTTTCAATTTTTTGATACAGTATGTAGAGATTAATAGTATATCTTTATAAACTTAAACGACCTAATATAATTATGACATCTACAGTAACAAACGAATTAAGAGAATTATTCAAAAAAAACATTGTAATGGACATAGACGATCTGCAAAAGCAAACCTCAAGCTCAAGAATAACAGTACTTCGACATTTGAAAGAAATAGGATATATTACAAGTTATAATAAAAATGCAAAATATTATACTCTTCTTGAAATTGCGAAGTTTAATGAAACCGGAATTTTCAATCATAAAGGCATATTATTTTTCCGAAATGGAGGAATACGTGAGTTAGTTATTAAAGAAATCGAGTCCAGTGAAAAGGGGTTTACAGCAGAAGAACTGAATACTAAAATCGGGACACGCGTAAGTGTTCAACTTCATCAATTTGTAAGAAAAAATCTGATAACTCGTAGAAAATATTCGAGTTTGTATGTCTATTACTCAATAGATGAATCCACCAAAAAAAAACAAGTGAACAATAGGGAAGAAGAATTGCAAAAAATATCAACCAACGAAGATTCAGAACCCACGGATGAACAAAAGACCATCAGAATACTTCTGGAAATAATCCAAAATCCAAACGCCAAGCCTGATGAAATCGGAAGATTAATGCGTGAAAATGGATTAATTATTACAGACCATTACATTGAAAATATATTCGTAAAATATGACATAAAAAAAACGGTGTCTCCATCCAACTCATAAATGATTTTTTGACGATTCGGAATTCAATTCCCGAAGAAATGTCTCTTCTGGCTATTGAATCAAAAATACATATAAACTTCAGAAGCCCTGATGGTTCTTGCTGCATCTGCAACGGTGTTCTCCGTGTGCTGAAAACCCAAAAAACCACCATAATTTCATTGAAATACGGAGTATTTTATGCAGTAGAAACTTTATTATTCTGTCCAGAGCATAAATACGAGGGCAACAGCATCATAAAATATGATTCACCGGAGTTGAATCAGATTGTTCCCCCATATGCGAACTTTGCCTATGATGTATCAGTTCATATTGGATATTCTAGATTTTTGCATCATAAACAAAAATCAGAAATACAGCATGAACTTAAAATCGAATATGGCATAAAGATTTCAGATGGCGAAATAACTCATCTATCTGATAATTTTCTGATATATTGTAAGTGTGTTCAAATGATGGCATCTTACAAGATCAAGAAAGTCCAGGACGAGAGGGGCGGCTACATATTGCATATAGATGCAACTGTAGAAGAAGAAAGCGATATGGTTTTTGTCGGAATGAACAGTGTCAATGGTTGGATACTTTATGCGAGTAAAATCAAAAGTGAAAGCCATGAAGAAATAATTCCTGCACTTAACGAAATCAATAGAATGTATGGTGAACCTCTTGCGATCAAAAGAGATATGGGAAAGGGAATGGCATTGGCAGTTTCCGAGGTTTTTCCGAATACACCGGATAAAATTTGCCATTATCACTTCGTAAGAGATATTGGAAAAGATATTCTTTCAGAGCGATATGATTCTATAAGGAATTTCCTTATCGATAATAAGATCAAAACAAGCCTTAAGGGGCTTTTTTATGAGTTGATCACTGAAATCAAAGAGGGAAATTATGATATAAATCTTACATTAGATTCAATTGTTAATTGCAAGCTTTCAGATTTAAAAAACAATAAATTAGTTTACGTTTATGCAATCATCACCTGGATTCTTAATTATGCTAAAGAGGGCGAAGGATTGGGGTTTCCCTTCGATTTACCATATGTTTCGTTATATGAGAGATGTTTGAAAGCATTAATCATTATCGATAGGCTTATTTTGCTTTTGGCTGAATTAAAAACGGCCTATAAACCATTTATACAGCTCAAAAAAATATTGTTGTTAGTAAATAATCAAGAGATAAAATTAATCCATGAGAAAATGGAGTATGGGAGAAGATTATTTTCTCAGTTACGAGAGATATTAAGGATAGAGGTTGAGTCTGTGCCTTTGAGTACTGTTTTGGAAACGAATGGTGATGAGGAAGTTTTCAAAATGAAGACGGATCTCGAAGATTTTAAAAAAAAGTTGTCCAAAGATTTTCTTAATGATAAATCCAAAATTCGTGATAAGAAGATCGTTATTGACCACCTGGAGAAGTATAAAGATAAATTGTTTTTGACGAATTTCCGAATTGATCCGAAAGATCCATCGAAGGACATTATTATGGAACGAACCAATAATCTTGAAGAACAAAATTTTAGAAGAATCAAGAGAAATCAAAGGAGAATTCATGGAAATAGGGATGTTGGTCATGACCTGAATTTCTATGGTTCTTATTTGCCGATTGTTTGGAATTTAGCTGATGATGAATATATAAAAACGGTTTATGGGAGTATGGAAAATATTCCAGCTGTGTTTAGCCAGGTGCCTTATGAGATGTTTAAATTAGAACAGGAGCGATTCTATGCTGAACGTCGCGGAAGGATTATCAAGTTCAAGCGAGATGATTCTGAGATTTTTAAGATAATTGGGGAGGGGTTGAAAAATTTGGAGAGTCAATCCAACGGTTTATTGACGCCATAGATGAGAATAGACGCAAAAGGCATGCATTACAGACCATTGAATAAGATGATCCGCGATGCTGTGGCATCGGGCGAGAAGGAGTTCGAGCTTGATAACATCGGCGGTCAGAGATACATAGGTACAGGATTGAACGAAAACGTGAAAATAACCATCAACGGCACCCCGGGGAACGACCTTGGCGCATTCATGAACGGACCCAGGATAATCGTCAATGCCAACGCGCAGGACGGCATCGCCAACACCATGAACGCCGGCGAGATAATCGTGCACGGCAGCGTGATATATATTCGCGGAAAGGTTGATCCGTACCATCTAGGGAAAGAAGTGAGCTGCCTTGAGTTGAACGAAGAGGATACCAAGCTCATCGGGTCGTATCTAAAGGAGTACTGCGAGTGCTTCGGATTTGATTATAATGAAGTGATGGGCGGGAAGTTCACCAAACTTGTGCCGCTGTCGCACAGACCGTATGGGGATTTGTATGTGTATTGAGCTTTTCCTTATTAATTGAACTGAAAAATCAAAAACCGTCTTATCTTTTCACTCCAGCCCGAAATGCTTCACGTTCCAATCAGCAGTAGCCTGTATCTTCTTTATCCCCTCAGCTCCACCTTCCATTGTAAAGAGATGCTTGAATCGCCCCTGTGCTTTAAGATATTCCTCAACAGGCTTCCTGTTCTTTATTTTCCTGACGCCTGTTACTTCGCTATTCTCCATCTCGTAAAGGGGCCACAATGCAGTTTCAACTGCAAGCCTGCCAACCTCAATGGTCTTTGACCCTTCGAACTTCCAGCCAGTACAGCAGGGCGCGTGCACATGCACGTAGGTCGGACCTTTTATCTGTGCAGCCTTCTTTACTTTTCTTATCATATCAGGAGCATATGCTACGGACGCAGTGGCGATATAAGGAGAGCCATGCGCAGCTATGATGGCTGGCATATTCTTCTTATTCAGGGGGTTTCCGAACGAGACCTTCCCTGCCGGGCTTGTGGTGGTGCTCGCGTACATCGGTGTGCCGCTGCTTCGCTGGATACCGGTGTTCATGTACGCCTCATTATCCACGCAGATGTAGGTAAAATCATGTCCTCGCTCAAAAGCACCGGAAATAGCCTGCAGGCCAATGTCCATAGTGGCACCATCGCCTCCTATCGCTATGATCTTGGTATTATTCATTTTTCCCATCGCCTTCAACGCCGCTTCAACACCGGATGCAACTGCCGCTGCGTTCTCAAACAACGAATGTATCCAGGGGACGCCCCAGGCAGATTCCGGATATGGCGTAGTGAAAACCTCAAGGCAGCCTGTTGGGCTGACGACGATGCAGTCTTCACCCAGTGCATCAAGTACGAATTTTCCTGCAAGGGCGTCGCAGCATCCGGCGCATCCACGGTGACCGGGTTTCAAGAGGCTCATGCCAGGTCCTCCCGCAGGTCAGCGAACTCGCTTTCAATAAATATTCCTTTTTCTACAAGCTTTGCCTTATTGATCATTTTTACAATCGTGCTAACTGGAATATCGCGCCCTCCATGCCCGAGCATAAAACCAATGACCGGTACACGAACATCTCTATTGTACATGCAAGCCTTTACCTCGGTGCACAGCGCGCCTTCGTTCTTGCCGATGGAGATGTTCTTATCAAGCGTTATAACTACCTTTGCGTTCTTTAGCGCCTTTCTGATCTCATCAGCCGGGAAAGGTCTGAACGACCTGACCTTGAGAAGACCAACGCTCTCTCCCTCTTTTTGCAACATATCTATCGTATCCTTTATAGTCCCGATCACTGAGCCCATCGCCATTATCACGATCTCTGCATCATCCAGCATATAACCATCTAAAAGCCCGCCGTAATACCGACCGTATTTCTCGCTAAACTCAAGGGCGACTTCTTCTATCCTCTTTAACGCCACACCCATGGCTTTCTCCTGTTTGTACCTGAACTCAGTGTATGTGCTCGGGTCGGCGAAAGCGCCAAATGACATAGGATTTTTTGGGTCAAGCACGAATTCGGGGGAATAATCCGGCAGGAACTCATCCGTAAGGCTCTGCTCAAGAAGTATAACCGGCTCATAGACATGCGATAGGATGAAGCCGTCCATACAAGCCATTGCGGGCAGCAAAATATCCTCGTCTTCTGCGATCTTATAAAGCTGTGGCGTCATATCCGCTGACTCCTGGACATCCTCAGCATAAAGCTGTATCCAGCCTGTATCGCGCTGGGATATCGAGTCCTGCTGGTCGTTCCATATATTAATGGGAGCTGAAAGCGCCCTGTTCACCACAGTCATTACTATGGGCAGCCTCATGCCTGAGGCATTGAAAAGTGCTTCGTGCATAAGCGCAAGTCCCTGCGATGTCGTGGAGGAATACGTGCGCGCTCCTGCTGCGCTTGCGCCTATCAGAGCCGATATTGCAGAGAACTCGGACTCCACGTTCATGTATTCGCAGTTCATCTCACCGTCAGCCGCGAACTGGGCTAAATCTTCCACGATATGCGTCTGCGGGGTTATCGGGTATGCGGAGATCACGTTGGGTTTGCATACCTTGACAGCATGCGCCACAGCATAAGAACCTTCAACGACTACCATCCTATTCCTCATTTTCCCTCCAATACCATTATTATAGCTTTCTTTGGGCACTCGTTCGCACAGATGCCGCAGCCTTTGCAGTATTCATAGTCTGGTTCAAAAAACCCGTTCTCCAGCTTATATACCACACCTTCAGGGCAGTACATGGCGCAGATACCGCATTTGTTGCACAGTTTATGGTCAAAAACAGGCATGAACGACCGCCATGCTCCCGTCTTGTTGACATTCGAGCTTCCCGGTTTGGCGACGGTCTTGA
>JAHIFK010000082.1 GCA_018900975.1 Methanobacteriota archaeon | reverse complement strand
TTCAAAAAAAATAAGGCTGCACATCCCATTTATAAAATGCGGGATGTGCTTGGTTTTTCCATTTTATATCTCCCAAGGCATACCTAAACTATCGATCCAACCGTATCTCCAAATCCATCAATATATCTGCCATGCCACGTCACGCCTGCCCAGACTTCAGTTTTTTCAATGAAGATCGGCTGATCCACACTCGTTACCTGAACTGAATACCAGCCATACTGGGATGGACCGAGAACAGATCTTACATCGATAAAATCACGGGAATTCGCAGTTACAGTTTTTGTTAACGGAATTACAGTTCCATCAGTTAGCATGAACTTGACATCCAAATGTGCAGCCTCTGAATTCGGATTCAGAATCTGGACATAAGACCAGATATCTGTGTCAACACGTCCTCCTCCGAGTGACCATGTGTTGTTCAGTCGTGTCGATCCAATAGTATCATGGAAACCGTTGATTATCTTGCCACCCCAGTTCATGTTTGCGAAAACCATCGTTCTCTCTGACATTATCGGTATATCAGATGTTACTTTTACTGAAAAGTATTGTGGGAGGGGAGTAAGATTTGTCCTTGGATCGAAATAATCTCGAGATGTTCTTCCTACAACTTTTGAAGTAGTGACTACCGTTCCGTCTGTCTTCATGTATTCGACAGTCACTGTGGCAGGATCTGGATTCGGATTTAAGATCTGGATATAAGCAAAGGTATCTGAAGTTATTGAACCCTCGGCGAAGTACCAGGTTCTCGAAAGTTCAGGTGAGCCTATTGTATCATGCAGACCGTTGATTATTTTGCCACCCCAGTTCATATTCACAAATACCATTGTTCTTTCTGACATTATTGGTATATCAGAAGTCACTTTTACTGAGAAATAGGATGGAACTGAAAGAACTGACCTCGGGTCAAAATAATCTCGCGAAGTTGCAGTTACCACTTTTGATGTGGTTACTACGCTGCCGTCTGTCTTCATATACTGAACAGTTACATTGGCCTGGTATGCATTCGGATTCAATATCTGTATATACGCATAGGTGTCTGGCGTTATTGAGCCTTCTGCGAAATACCAGGTGGTGTTCAATTCTGCAACTCCCACGGTATCATGGACGTCATCTACAATTTTACCGCCCCAGTTCATTGCTGAGAAGACCATTGTTCTTTCTGCTCCTATCTTATTATCAGAAAGCACATTGATGGCGAAATATGAAGGGGTTGGTAATACTGTCTTTGCATCCACAACTCCTGTTGTGTTTGCAGGTAATACTGATGAGTTCGTCACTACCGTACCATCGGTCAGCATGAACCTTACATCTACATTTACCGGAGTATTTCCTGGGTTGGATAACTGGACATAGGCATCAGTCGCATCACTTATCGACCCTTCTGCAAAGTACCAGTTGTATCCTGGAGTTAGTGTGAAATTCCTGGTGACTGTAGTCAATCCTGTAACAGTCACAGTGCTAAGATTTGTTGTATATCCTTCCTTACTTGCAGTAATAAAATATGTTCCCTCAGGAACTTCCGGAATCGTGTATTCTCCAATCGGTACTCCCCCAGAACCATCCGAGGTCGTGGCAGTATACTGCGGCCATGCCACGAGCTTAACGATCGCACCCCCGATCCCTTCGCCGCTAGCTGCATAAACACCACCCGGAGCTGCAAGCGAAGCCCCAGGAAGCATTGAAAAATACAATATCGCTAAAAACGATACAATAGCTATTCCCGTCGCTATCCTTTTATATCCATTAGATATGTTTTCAAAAATATTCATAACATCTCTCCTATCCTTATCTTATATAGAGTATTAACATTTTATGAATTGATAGTTAATATATCTTTCGCCTTTGTTTTCCCCATATTCTATTCCACTGGTATTATTTATACCTGCAATGCCCGGAAAACCCCCGGCAATGACTGTAATCATATAACGAGCCTCATTCATTATCCTTTACGCATTTTAAACACTTCATGTTATTGTCCCTGTCGGCACGGGAAGTGAATAGAAGCCTGATGCATCCGTGGTGGCTGTGATGCTTGTATTGGTGGATGCCGTTACGCCTTTCACTCCAGTTCCGCGGATCTTTATCGGGCCGTTGATGTAAGTCCCTGAAGTATCTGCGTTAATCTGCGGTTTGGAAAACCACAGAGATCACAGAGGGCACAGAGAATATCATTAACTCTCTGTGATCTCTGCGCCCTCTGTGGTTGATATTTCATATCCCCAGACATTCGTCACACATCCAGATATCCAACTATAAGTATAATACACAGGGTCAAGTGCAGCCGTGATCTCTAATACACATGACGTAACGGCAAGTGAGTAGAAAACTGATGCATCTCCGGTTTGGTTTTTGTTCGGTTGGTTGTTTTGGATTATGCGAAGCGCCGCAAAATTATTTAAAATAGTTTATAAATTAGTCTGTTTTAGTTCAGGAAAAAAACATACAATGCAAATAATTAAGCCCTGAAAAGTCATTAAACCTAAGTGTAGGTATATAACATGTGCAAAGAACATAAGTTTGGTGGACTCTGGGATGATCCTGAAAGACTTAAGAGATATGAGAAGCTCTTTGAAGAAGCATTTCCTGGGCAGACAGCATTAGATATACTGCATAGAAAACCTGCAAAAAATGCCAAAAAATAGCTTTTTTATTGATAGTTGTATTTTCCTTGGAACAATAATTAAAGATGAAAATACGCGAGCGTGCAAAAGTTTTATCAGTCGTAAATCAGAAATACTTCACGTTATTATTGATATGATTATATCTACGAATCTCGAAAATTTTGTGCCTTTGAATAATGATTTGAAAATCTATTCAGAACTCAGGAAGGCTGATTCAAGGATATCGGAAAGTGACATAATACATGCATCTTATGCGAAAATACTTGATATTCCATTAGTAACTACCGATGGTATGCTGCTTAATAGCCAGGGACTAAAGAAGCATATTGATGTATTTTATCCTGCTGATGTTATATGAGATCTCCAGCACCGTCCTATGCCTGAACCGCGATCTCATGTTAAACCCCGCCATCGGCGGCGCATCACCGGGGTCCGGGGTCGCAACCCCGGCGCCATGAAACTAATGTCGACTGAAAGTGAAATATACGCTGATCCGTGTCTAAAAAAATAACCCTACAGGTATGCCCTCCTCAACCTGTCCTTATGCTCGTTATACTTCTTCCGAAAAGGCAGATCATCCTTCATCTTCTCGACCTGACCTTTTAGTTTCTCCTCAAGCGCAGCCTGTTTGCCAGAAAGGAATTCCCTCGCCAGCAGGCTTGATGAATCCGAAGAATATGTCTGTATCCCTGCCATTACGATGGAAGGCTTGTTTCGCTGCGGAGTCACATTACCAAAGGGAACAGGCGAACCCTGCTTCATGATCTTCTCAAGTTCCTCATCCATTCGCGAGATCCTCATTCCAACAGCGACCATTTCTCCAGCCATTACCTCTTCAGATCTGATCTGCCAGAGGTTCCTGTCGCCTGCAATAAAAGTATTATAATGATCCCTGTCCATTCCCTGGAGCACGCGCCAGCTTGACCTGTCCTTGCTCTTATCATATTTTTCTTTCAGGTCACCCACAAGGGCGCTGACGCTCTTAATTGCCATTATGCGAACATTCCTTTCGGCGGTTCTGACTTCTTCCCGACCGCTTCTGTTAACGCTTCCTCAAATTGCCTGCCCTTAACTTTTCCGCCTGCAAGTATGGCTTTATGAAGCGCGTTCTTTAGCAGCTTTTCCACAAGGTCTCGTCCTGAGAAACCAGTTGTCTTTTTTGCAAAGTTTAGAAGATTAACATCCTTTGCCAGTTTTACCGGGAAGGTGGCCGTATAGTTCTGCAATATCATATACCTCTCTTCCTCAGCAGGCAGGGTAAACTCAATTTCTTCTTCAAAGCGACTTCGGACAGCAGGGTCAAGCGCCATCATCATATTCGTTGCCGCAATTGTGCAGATGCCATCCCTCTCGTCGATTCCATCCATCTCTGTAAGGATCGCATTGACTATCTCGGATACATCCCCTCTTATTTCCTGGAAACTCCTGTTAAGTGCGACAGCATCGAATTCATCTATAAATATAATACATGGTGAAACTTCCTCAGCCTTTTCATAAAGCTGGTGTATCTGGCGCGCGCCGTCGCCCACGAACTCACCTATAAGCTTTGTGGCTTTTACCGCAAGGAGCGGGACATCCACGGAATTCGCAAGCGCCTTTGCCATCATGGTCTTTCCGGTCCCTGAAGGTCCGTGGAACAGTATGTTCTTTGGAGCCCATTTTCCGAACTTTCGCGGATTAGATAGGAATTTTTCGATAAGCTTGCATTTATCTTTAGCTTTTTGCTGCCCGATAATGTTACTAAATGAGATCTCGGATTTTATTTCAGGGACAAAGAAATCCGCTTCATATTCCTCGACTATGAATTTAGTGTTTATACCTATCTCCGAGCTCTCAGGGTCAACATCAATGATCTTAAATGCAAAGTCCGGGAACATCCGCCTGTCGAAAAGGAAGTCGCCTTTTTTAACAACTAACCCGTTCCACTGCTCACGCGCGTAGAACTCAAAGACGTCAAGTTCAGATGTCTCAGGGTATTCGTGGAACATACCTTTTAAAGGGTAGCCTGCGGGTTTCACCGTCACTGTTTTAGCGCCATTACCCTTTGCGCTCGAACCGCTATTATTACTCTTTTTATTGTTTACCCGCTGTTTTGCTCTCATTGAAACCAGTAAATGTCAATTAACTATTAAACTGTTGCCCTGTTTTGTTTTTTTAAAAATCCTTTTATTCCTGTACCAGTATTTTTAAGCAGCATAAAAGCCATCTCCTGTGTCGGCCATGAGCCAAGGCCGCAGTCAGGACCTGCATATTTTATTCTGTCCCCAAATAGCGCATACGCCTTTTCAAGACGTTTTTCTATGATTTCCGGTGTTTCCATTGCCGTGACTATCTCTTCAAGCCTTTTGGGCTCTTTCCAGACATTGATACCATATTTTTCGTTAAGCACAGACGACAGATTGAATATATCGGTGCGCGAAACCCCGATCCTCAGATATTTATCGTTGTCAGAAAGGTCTTTTTTATCAACAAGATCAAGATACGACGGGCTGGCTGCTGATTCAACGCCGATAACGCTTATGGACGGCACATTGCATACCAGCTTATAATGAAGCGGCGAATGGAGATGTATCTCTGTATCGATTTTATGAGACGAAGCGGTCTTTGAAGCTTTTTCAAGCGCTGCTATAAGGTCGCTGTCGCCGAACATGATCTGGGGATTTATTCCGATACTGGGTTCATCGATCGATATCGTTGATATCCTGAAATTTTTTGCATTGTCTATTGAATTACTTATGAACCTGTCGATGCTGGCAGCGAAGTTGTTAAGGATGTCGGTATACGCAGTCCCCCCGAACTGCTTTAAATACAGCTCAACAGGACCTGTGACACACACCCTGATATTCAGCTTATTTCCAGTATTCTTATAATATTCAGCCCCCACATCTTCGATGGCTTCAAGCTCCATTATCCTTGCCCTGTCTTTGAGTACAAGAAGCGGCTCTTCTACACTTGCATCATCATTGATTATCCCAAGGAACTGCTCGTTCATGTCCTGGTACTGGGGATATGTGGGCACATCCACGCCTGCATCGATCTTCTGCCTCATTGCATCCTTGATGATGTTGAGGAAATTCGGGTCTTTTTTCTTTACAGCTTCTTGCACCCATTCCTTTTTTACATCTTTTGGCAGCGGATAACTTCCAATATCATCGAATAATATCATGTTGTTCACGATTGTTTTTTCCTGTTTTATAGTTATTGAAACAATAGCCACAGGTATGAATAAATTTATATGTCTTGAAACTCAATAACATGAACTGGAGGTTATGTGTTTTGAGTAAATATATTATAATATCCAGACTGACAGATGAGGGTGGAAAAACTCTTAAGAAAAATGCTTCAAGGATCAAAGAAATGAACGAAGAACTTAAGAACATGGGTGTAAAGGTCATTGAGCAGTACGCTGTTCTTGGAAATTTCGACTTCCTGAACATAGTGGAAGCCCAGAACGAAACGATCATGGCAAAAGCTGTTATTGAATTGGCTTCTCGCGGCACTATCAGGACTGAAACCTATATGGCAATACCGATCGACGAGTTCATAAATTCGATGGGATGATGTTTCCGATATAAGGCAATTAATTTAAGCCATATGAAGTAATTATGAATTGTAGCAGGTGAATACATGTCAGAGGAAAAAAGAGAAAAAAAGAAGCCAGTTGAAGAAAAATGCAAGACATGCAGTATCTGTTGCCAGAGGAGAGAAAAGAAATGACTAAAGTCGTATTGTTAGATTTTTATGCAGATTGGTGCGGTCCATGTAAGATGCAGGACCCAATCAATGAAGAGATCAAGAAGAAATTCGGTGATAAGATAGAGATCAAGAAAGTCGATGTAGATACAAATTTTGAACTTGCTTCCAAGTTCACCATTCATGCAGTACCAACCCTCATCCTTGAAAAAGACGGCGCTGTGTTCAAACGGTATACCGGCGTGACCCAGGCCAAAGTGCTTGAAGCAGATATCAATGCCGCTTTAAAATAAGAGGTTTTATTGAAACCTTTATATGACCTTGGCGTTCTGCCTGTGAGGTACAGGACAGGTAAAGGTTTCAAACCCCACATTTCTCTTACTTTTAAGACAGAAAAAAATCGCACGTTTGCAGTGGATACTACGAACCTGCGCAATTCTACTGATGCCTACCTCATAACTCACGCCCATTCAGACCACCACGGAAAATCTGCTATGCTCTGTGAAAATTCGGTATGCTCAGAGGAAACTGCGCGGGCGCTTGAGATCCTTTATGGAAAAAAATTCGCAGGGAGTACATTCAGGATCGGGGATGCCATCGACATATCAGGTGTGCATGTTAAGACGTATCCCACCCACCATACGATCGGATCAACCGCTTTTTTCTGGGAGAACGAGGTTGGGACACGGATCCTTGTAACAGGCGACGTGAAAGATGCAAAAGACCTGCCCAAATGCGATCTGCTCGTTACGGAGGCGAACTACGGTGATTACGATGACCCGGCCTGTCATTTCCAGGATGACATAGGCGCATTCAGGGAAGCGGTAAAAGAGCATGACGACATTGCCCTGGGCGCTTATTCATTCGGGAAAGCCCAGCGGGCTGTACATCTCCTTCGTGAATCAGGTTATTCTGGAAAGATCGGGATGGACCCGACATCTCTTTCGCTAACTGAAGGATTGATGGAGAACGCGGGGCAGCTTTGCGGTCTTGATGACGATTGCGGGATCCGGATAGCAGCGCTTGCTAAATTGTCCGGCATCAAGGCAACAAAAAAATATCTCCTGACATGCAGGCGCGATCATAAAGTACCTACGATCAGCATCAGCGATCACATGGACGTAAACGGGCTTATAGGCATGGTGGAGCAGTGCGCGCCCCAGGCCGTCATCGTGTACCATCCGAGCGGTCACCGTCCGGTAAAACTCGCGGCGTATATCAATAAAATGGGAGTATATGCGCGGGCTCTTGAGCAGATCAATAACTGTATTGAGATGTGAACTAAAAATTAACGACCAACTCCTGCGAACCCACGCTACCGGAGTTCGTTTCAGTTCGCATTAGTTCGTTGTTTATCTCTATATTTTTTTCAGGGTCTGGCAGGGTATCCCGCAAGCGAATCAAAACCTTTATACCCAAAGCTTACTTAATGAAAAACGGTGATAAATAATGGTGAAAATGCCCCCTGAAATAAAGGATATTGTCGCAAAACAAAAACCCCTGCCCATAGCCACAGCAGATAAAGCGGGAAAGCCCAATGTCGTATTCGTTACAATGTGGAAGATCCTGGATGATGAGACACTGCTTTTAGTAGATAACTTCTTTAACAAAACAAGGAAGAATCTCGAAGAGAATCCGAATATGGCTATTGTTGTTTATGACAGTGATGCCAAGAGATCATATCAGTTAAAAGGGACCGTGGATATCGAGAACACGGGCGATAAATTCACAAGCGCGAAAGAGATGGCTGATTCAAAGAAACTCCCTGGAAAAGCAGCAGTGGTATTTCATGTGAAAGAGATATTCGAGGCCACGTACGGACCTAACGCAGGGAAAAAGATCATTTAAAGTTTTTCTTTTTTTATATTTCAACACCTTTGCATCCGCATAAAAACAGGACAGGTATAGTATATCATTCAGATTACCTGTTGCACGATACTGGTCTTCATCCTGAAAACAAAGAGCGGCTGATCTCGATAATATCGCATCTTACAAAAACAGGGATGCTTGAAAAGCTTGAAATGATTACACCCGGGAAAGCCAAAGTGTTCGAGCTTGAGTATATTCATCATAAGGATTACATCGAAAAAGCAAGAGGTCATTCTGAAATGAAGCTCCAGCTTGACCCTGATACTATAATGTCCGGGGACTCATACGATGTCGCCATGCTGGCTGCTGGCGGCGCCATTACTGCTGTCGATTCGGTGCATGATACTGTTGAGAACTCATTCGCGCTAGTGCGGCCTCCGGGACACCATGCGACACCTGGTCGTGGCATGGGATTCTGCATTTTCAACAATATTGCGATCGCAGCCCGTCATGCTCAGAAAAAAGGTATGAAGCGGGTGCTTATAGTGGACTGGGACGTGCATCACGGGAACGGGACCCAGGAGGCGTTTTATGAAGACCCATCGGTTTTGTACTTTTCTACCCATCAGTATCCACATTTTCCCGGGACTGGCTGGCTGGACGAGGTCGGAAAAGGCGATGGTGCTGGCTTCAATATCAACGTCCCACTGCCCCCGGGGACGAATGACGCAGGGTTCATAGCAGCGTTTGAGGAGATACTGCTCCCGGCAGCGCTTGAATTCGCTCCTGATATCGTGCTTGTCTCGGCGGGATTTGACGGATGTACCGGGGACGGTCTTGCACGTATGAATATGAGCGCCGGGGGTTTTGCTGTGCTTGCTTCTATATCAAGATCCATTGCAATGGAGAGCTGTGCCGGAAGGCTTGCGGCTGTGCTTGAAGGGGGATACAACACAGTTATCCTTCCACATGCTATTTCTTCTGTTCTTGAGGTGTTCATGGGGAGAGAAACAATGCAGATGAGGCATTCTACGCCTGATCCACAGGTGAGGAAGCGAGTGGACGAGGTAAAAAAGGTTCAGTCCCTGTTCTGGAACCTCCGATAGATTAATAAGTAAAAAGTTAGTATTAGCCGGAGAAGCCCGGTAGTGTAGAGGTCAATCATGCGAGGCTCTGGACCTTGCGACATAGGTTCGAATCCTGTCCGGGCTATCTAACTTTAGTAGTGAATTCAGACTGTTTTTAAAAATATCCTTTTGTATATATATATTGATCTTCCGATTTCAATCACTTTCCCATATACCAGGTCGAACCTCACGAACTTTTACCGAATGAAGGTGCATAGCGGACTTGAATCATATGTCCGGGTTGAATCTGCGATTTAGAAGGGCAGTTCCTTCCAGCGTATGTTAGTATTACATCAACAGAATTTTTATAAGATATATATTTATGCATTTAAATAATAATTGTAATAGTTATTATTATGAAATTTATGACATTTCTAAGAGCAACTATTGTTCAAGCAGACATTATACGAGAATCACATCCTGTGGTTGATGAGGCGATCAATATCCCTGAAAAGATTGATATGCCATATCGCTAATATTAACGAAGAGGCATTATCCGAATGACAGTATCCGATAATATTTACAGTAAAAGTCTTGACATGATAAAGTCCCTGATACTGGAGACTTTCAGGGACGACGATATCAGGATCATGCTTTTTGGCTCAAGGGCAAGAGGCGATTTCGACAGGCGATCTGATATTGATATCGGCATATTGCCAGGAAAAAAGTATGATTCTAAAAAATTAGTTTTCTTAAGAGAAAAACTTGAAAATATGAACATTCCATATAAAGTTGATATTGTTGATATCTCCAGGGTTTCAGAAATATTCAGGAAAAAAGCCTTGAAAGAAGGGGAAATATGGAAAAATTAAGAATAGTTGCAGAAGAAGCGGGCAGGGCTTTAACAACCTTAAAAGAAATAACTGAAGAGCCTTATTCTGTAATCGTAAGAGATGCAGCAATACAGAGATTTGAATACAGTTATGAGATATTCTGGAAACTCATAAAAGAATACCTGAGAGAAAGAGAAGGGATTATATGCGCCTCTCCGAAATCATGCTTTAGAGAGGCATTCAAAGTGAAATTATTCACTGAGGAAGAAACAGTAAAAGCTCTTGAAATGACTGATGACAGAAATCTAACGGCACATACATATCATGAAGAAGTCGCAATGGAGATCTATCAAAAGATCAGGGGATATTATGAACTTATGGATAAAGTCCATAGATTAATATTGAAAAGCATTTAAAGGAGACAATTATGCAGAATCTCACTCAACTTCTTGAAAATCATAAAGAAAAATTCAGGCAAAAGCTGATAGAAGCGCTTGCAACAAAGAACTCGCTCACACAGGAACAGGTCATTGTAGATCATAAGGATTTTATCGAGCAGTATATCATAGATAAATACGAGAACGTAGATGAATTTATAAACAGGATAAGCGCAGCAGAAACCCCTGTACTCCTTTCCATCAGGCGCGACAGGACGCGCGAGGACACATGCAAGCTCTGCGAAGAGAACCAGCCCAATATCGAAGATATATCAACGAAATACGGGGATAAGGTCGAAATGATCGAGATATATGAGGATCAGCCTGAGGGCGGGGCGCTATACAACATAATATTCCATGATGATGCGCCGGAAAAAAAGCTGCCCCTCACTGCGGTTATCAACAAAGGAGTGATACTGAAATTCTGGGCAGGGAAGACGGTGCAGTCTGCGGTGTATGAGATATTTATAAGGAAAGCCGGTCAAATAGATATATAAACAGGTATAAATACCGTTGATAATATTTATTGAAGGTTTTCTTTTCAATCCCGGCTATTTGCTCAAATCCACAACTTCATAGCTCAGTCCTTGCGCCTCAAGCCTGTTAAGAAGCGAAGGCACCTCCTCATCCACTGACACTACAAGCGATGACAGTCCATGAAATGCTGCTTCCACGATCGATTCTTTTGCTCCGAAGAGAATATCTGGCTTGATATTGATTTTCCGAAGGGCGATCAGTGCCTCAACACCTACTGCTGCAATATATGGCTTATCCTTTGAATGCTTTTTCAGCGCCTGCAAATCCACGCTCCGTGAGCCTCCCCTTTCGACCCGCGGTACTTTGCAGATGGTAATTTTGACTTCAGGCAGCCCGATCATCCCCTTAAGGTCAGTCACCCCGACATCTTCTCCCTTTTTTGCATCTGATATTGTAACCCCTGTGACCTCGCCGCTGCCTGTGCTTGCATACAGCAGACCATTATCCATTATTAGTGAAACGGTCTGTGCTTTCCTGAAAGTTTCATTTGCGATGGCAGTTGCCACAGATACATGGCTCACGATATCCTCCATCACATACCTCGCGTACTTTTTAAGCTCAACCGCACGCTCAAGGACCCATTCCACACCCTTTTTTGTGACCCGGTAGCGGACTCGCCCGTCTGAGAACAACAGTCCCTCCAGAACAAGCTCCTTTATATACTCAGAAACAGCCTGCGGAGTGAGCCCAATCTTATCGGCGATCTCTTTTTGCCTCACGTCAGGCTGATGTGAGGCGATTTCAACAAGGATCTGGAATTTTGTGCTTTCTTTTTTGCTCCGCAGTATCATAAAGGGTTACTGCCCCTTTATGACGTATAGGGTATGCAAAGCATACCCTTCTTTTGATAAAACTTTCTTAAAGTTTTTCATTCGTTTTCCCCGGCAAGCTCGATCCTTTGCCCCTTTACAGCAAGGATCGACGACCGCCGCGCCACACCGCGGATGAACATGATACTTTTGTCAACTACACGCTGGAGGCCGTTCATTGACTGGTTGCCACTGACCACTTCTTTCTCGATCAAATCAACATAGGTTCTGATCTCGTTGTCGCTCTTGAAAGTGATCATTATAAGGTCGCTTATATCCTCGACAGAACACTGGAAATTAAGATGCACTCTCGAATAAGAGGAGTGGAACTCTTTCTCAGGCTTTTTGCCAGCCTCAGGCATTCGCCATTTGCTTTCCACCAGACCGCTTTTTTTCAGCAGGTCAAGACTTTCAAATACAGCAAATCCAACCTCGATCTCAATTTCCCCTTCGGTTTTCCAGTCTTTCTGTAAAGTATCAAAAACTTTTTTATGGCTGTCTGACCCGAACGCACGCAGGAGGGGGACTAGATCGGATGGTTCATTAATAATACGAGTTCTTTTGCCCATGGAAGATATCACTCACATAATAATATATAATTTCTAAATTAAACACGATTTCTTGATTTACTATATATATGTCATTATTAGAGGATAAACGTTTTGAATCATATAAATATTTTTATACCCATGTACGCAAGAGTTGTTACCACTGCTCCGGCGATGATGACCCCTGCCAGTATTGCAAGAAATGCATTCTTGAACTTGAACCCAAAGACAAAAGCTGCGGCGCAACCAGTCCATGCGCCAGTTACAGGCAGCGGTATGCCAACAAATACCGCAAGCCCGATAGAGCCGTATTTTTCGAATTTTGCATTATGCTTGCGGTGTGTGCGCTCAAACAGCCATGTGAAAAAAATATCCCCTACCCTCCATCTCCTGAGAAAATTCGAAACTGGTTCAAGGAACAGGAGTAAGGGTATTACGGGTATCATATTACCGATGACAGATAGATAGAAAGCCGTAAACGGGTCAAGTCCAAATCCGTAAGGTTCCTTCAATATGGCAACAGGTATAGAAACACGGAGTTCTGCCAGGGGCAACATTGCAATAAGCACTACGATAAGTTCCTTGTTAGGGATAAAACTGAAAAAATCCAGCAGAGTTGATTCCAGCGTCATTTCTTATTGGCACCACATAGTATGAAATGAGCGATCAGAGCCTCAAGCTGGATGCGTTCATTGGCGCCTTCAGCCATCCTGAAATCGACCTCCCCAATGCGGTCAATAAGATCCACTTTCAGCCTGTCCGGTATTGTCATATCGAGCATGGCGCGGTAAATCTGCCCAATAATGTCCTCGCCTGAAAGCCCCTGCTCTATCAAAAGATAATCCAGTTTTGCTTTCGCCTTCATGAAATCCCCTGCAAGAGCGAGTTTTATCAATTCCACGACTTCCTCAGGCTTTGCAGTAGCCGTGGTCTTGTAGATAGCGTCCATATTCACGTTCTTATCAAGCATCGCTGCAGCCTGGAGAGCATTGATAGCGCGCCTCATGTCGCCTGCGGCTACGTATCGTATGGCTTCAAGACCGTCGTCAGCCAGGGTCACACCTTCCTCTTTCGCGATGTATTTAACCCTCTCCTCCACTGCTGCACTGGAAATGGGTTTGAACCTGTATACAGCGCACCTGGACTGGATGGGTTCGATTATTTTAGAAGAATAATTGCATGAGAGGATAAAACGGCATGAACTTGTGTATTTTTCCATAGTCCTTCGAAGCGCCGACTGCGCATCAGAAGTGAGAGCATCAGCCTCATCAAGGAATATTATCTTGAACTCTGCTTCGCCAAGCGGCGCAGTCCTTGCAAAGTTTTTTATCTTGTGCCTTACCACATCGATGCCTCGCTCGTCGCTTGCGTTGAGTTCAGTGAAGTTGTTCGTCCATGACTCACCAAAGAGTTCGCGTGCGACGCAAAGAGCAGCGGCGGTTTTCCCCACGCCTGGAGGTCCTGAGAAAAGAAGATGAGGGAGGTTTCGCGACTTGACATAAGATATCAGGCGCTTTATTACTTCCTCCTGTCCCACTATCGCGTCAAGTTTTTTCGGGCGGTATTTCTCTATCCAGATTTCCTCTTTGAGCATGCAAGTCTTAATGAGAGGCATGTATTATTTAAGTTTCCCTTAACTTCCGGTTTTCGTTTTTTCCACCCGCACAAGAGAAGTCATGACCGCAACAGCGCATATTACCGCAGATACAAGGAAAGCATAATGGAACCCTGCCATGAATGCGGATTCATATGTCGCCCCGGCTGCCTGCTGGGAATTGAGGATGCTGTTAAATACCGCTCCTGAAACCGCAGTACCTGTCACCATGCCGAGTGTGCGCACCATTGCAAGAAGACCGGAAGCTATCCCGAGCCTGTTTGTGGGCACCGAACTCATGATTATCGTGTTATTCGGGGACTGGAACATCCCCATTCCTATGCCGATCATCGATAGCATCAACACGATATCCCAGAAACCCGAATCCACACTAAGGTTTCCCATAAGGTAAAGAGCAATAACGCAAAGCGCAATACCAAGGCTGCCTGGGATGGGAGATCTTGTTCTATCATATATCCAGCCAGAGAACGGCGATACCAGTGCCATGGCAACAGGTACTGAGATTAGCGCCATCCCTACTTCCTTTGTGCTGAAGCCCAGTATCTCGACCATATAGAACGGCATGAGAAGTATCACCGAGAACATCGGGACAAAACTTAGAAAACTGCTCAAATTGGAGGCTGAATATAACCTGTTCCTGAACAGGGAAAGGTCAACCATGGGCTGGCTTGCTGAAGCTTCAACCCGTAAGAACAACAGAAAAAATACTGCGAACGTGATAAAGAGGGCGATTATTTCGGACGAGAACCAGCCAAGTTCCTGGCCCTCTGTAATCCCCAGCATTAACGAGGTCACGCTGATGAACATGAAGAGTGCGCCGTAGAAATCGAATTTCTGTCCTGTATGCAGTTCATCTTTCTTCAAAGTCTTCAAGGCATACGCGGTCCCGAAAATTCCCACTGGTATATTGATAAAAAATATGCTCTGCCATCCTGCCCAGTCAATAAGGAACCCTCCCAGAACAGGTCCTAACATGGAGCCGACGCTGACAATGGTACCGATAAGACCCAGTGCCCTTCCCCTCTCCGTGTGGGGAAAAGCGCTCGTGATGATCGCAGGACCATTCGCCATTATCATAGCTGCGCCAACCCCCTGCACCATCCTGAAGGCGATAAGCTCCATCTCGGAAGTTGAGAAGCTGCACAGGGCTGAGCCGATCGTGAATA
>JAHIFK010000081.1 GCA_018900975.1 Methanobacteriota archaeon | reverse complement strand
ATTGTGCATATTCACAGTCCATCCCGCCTTAACTCAGTGGCTAGAGTGCGCGGCTGTAGTATGGATCATGTGCGATATGCACACATTAACGCGCAGGCACCGCGAAGTCCCCGGTTCGAGTCTGGGAGGTGGGACTTTTTTATTTTTTTACACAGAGACACAAGTTATATTACCATGAAAAAGAAAAGATAATCATTAAATATTTATCATCATCTGGAGAATGGTGTAAATATTGCTTAAGATAAGAGTATAAGTGCATAAAAATAAAGGGTGAAATCATGTGCCAGTGGTGCGTTGAACACGGGGACGGCAAAAAGTGGTATCTCAATACCAGGAATTATATAACTAAAGAACTTTTCGATTCAAAAGAGGAGATACGGACGGCTGCTGATATGCTTCTCAGGGATTCTGAAAGAATGTTCGGAATCGATATGAAAAAAGGCTTTCCGCTTCTTGACAAGCCAATCATAGGAAGAATTGTAGGGAGAAGTGTGAGAAAAACCATCGAAAAGAGAGAGCGCGGACAGGTCATTCCAGTAGAGGAGGCTAAATCGATACTGAACAATGCGAATATGGCGGCGCTGGTGTCCTGTGTGTGCAGGCAATCCCAGCTTGGCATTACCAAAGCGAAGTATTGTCTGCCTTTCACATATCTGGCGGATTATGGAAAGGAGTGGCCGGATTGCTCAAAAGGGGGTATTAACTACATCTCGATCGAAGAAGCAAAAGAGGCTGTGGAAAAGGCTGCGCACAGAGGTTTCGTGATAAGCGTGTACGGTTTCCCTGTTCCATTTGTGGGGGGATTGTGCATGTGCGAATATCCCTCATGCATGGCATTGAAATCAAGGCTGGATTACGGCATGGATTACCTGATAAGAAAATCAGAGTTCGTGGCGAGCCATGATATTGATAAATGCGTCGGGTGCGGCAAATGTGTGGGAAAATGCCAGTTCAGAGCTATCCTCCTTTCAAGGACACTTGAAAAAGCATTGTTCAATATTAAGGAGTGTTTTGGATGCGGAGTTTGCATATATGCGTGTGAACAGAATGCGATCAGCCTTGTTCCAAGGCAGCAGGTTCCAGCTGTCAGGGAGGAATGGTGATGAAGATCAATGTCGAAGTCGATAACACAAGATGTATCAATCCCCTCGAGTGCGGGAAATGCATGAGGGTCTGTCCGACAATGGCATTCAAAACTTATCCTCCGGAAGTGAGGAAGAAAGGCATGAACTATGATAAATGGATTCTCGACTGTCTTCCTTTTGAGTGTATCGGGTGTGGAAAGTGTGAACAGGTATGCAGTGCAGGGGCTGTGAAGGTAGTAATTACATGAAATAATAATGGTTTAAAGCGGGAATTTCAGGAGGGATACGAATGGTTTCGATAAGGCCATATGAAGAACGGGATAATGCCAGGCTGCTGGAAATAGAGAGTATGTCGCCTCAAGGGAATAAAGATGTCGCAATGGGTGTAGATAAAAGTCCTAATTCCATTGGAAGATACAGGTTATATGATAATTGTAAAATACTCGTCGCAGAAGAAAAAGGCAAAGTTGCAGGCTGGATAGGCTGGACAGAAAAGGTTTCTGAAGCAAATAAGAAATATATCTATCTGGTTGAAGTGATTATACATCCAGAATTCAGAAGGATGGGGATTGCCACAAAGCTAATATCAGAAGTGGAAAAATATGCACAGGAATTCGGTTCTGACTATATCTTTTGCTTCATTTTCTGGACGAATGAGGCTTCAAAGATTCTATTTGAAAAAAACGGTTATTCCAAAATGATAGAATGGAAAGTGTGTGAATTATCAGCTTATAAGGAATTCAAGATAAATGAAAAGTATAAAATAGAACGCATTAATAAGAAGGAAATTCCTTATGCTGTTGATCTTATCAATGATTATTATAGAGGGCGTGGACAGTTCATTCCGTTTACCCCGGAAAGCTTTGAATATTATTTGAACAAAATTCCTTCATTTGGATTGGAAAATTTCTGGGTTGCCAAAGACAATGGAAAAATAACGGCATGCGCAGGATTATGGGATAGTTCTATTATGCAGAAGGCATGTTTCACCAGGATGCCCTCATCAGTTAAAATTATGAGAGGAGTATTTGGATTTTTGAACATATTTACAAAGATGCCCAGGATCCCTGCCGAAGGAGAATTTTTCAGTATGTATTATATTGCTGGCCATGCCTTCAAAGATCCGGATGCGATGTCAAATCTTATGTGTTATCTTAATAATCTGATATTCAATTCAAAAAGGGACTTTTACTGTATGCTGCTTGACCTTAATGATCCCATGCTTAAGATAGTAAAAAAGTTTCAGCCACAATTTAATCAAGCATATATATTCGCAAAAAATATTAAAGGGAAATGCCCTGAATTCAGTTCATGCTATGTGGATATCAGGGATGCGATCCTTTAGCTGTTCAATATTGTTGACTTCAAAAGAACCTGGTTTTCAAAGTGAACTATTTAAAGATGGACTATAAATAAGCCCCTCATGCTTCGCATAACCTTCCTTGGCACAGGCGGCACTCTGCCCACAATAAACCGCAATCCTTCAGCCATATTCGTCAACAGGGAAGGGGATATGATGCTCTTTGACTGCGGAGAGGGCACGCAGCAGCAGATGATGCGCGCAAAGACCGGCATGAAGATATCATCCATATTCATCACGCATTTCCATGCAGACCATTTCCTTGGCATCCCGGGGCTCATACAGACCATGTCTTTCAACGGGCGGACTGAACCCATGGACATATACGGGCCTGTTCGGACAGAACAGATGGTAAAATTCATGAAGGAACTTGGCTACTATAAACCTGGATTTGAGATCAATGCGTACGAATTAGAGGATGGGGATATTGTTGATAAAGGAGAATACTCAGTTAAAGCTGTCGCCACAGAACATGGCGTTCCGAGCCTGGGGTACGTTCTTGAAGAAAAAAGTCGCGCAGGGAGATTTAACCGGGAAAAAGCCATTGATCTTGGGGTCCCTGTTGGAAATCTGTTCTCAAAGCTGCAAAAGGGTGAAGCCGTCACAGTGAACGGACGAACGATAAAGCCATCGCAGGTAATGGGACAAGGTCGTCCGGGCAGGAAAGTGGTATATAGCGGGGACACGCGCCCTTGCGGATCCATTGAAAGAGAAAGCGCATGCGCAGACCTTCTCATACATGACGGGACATTCGCGGGTGAGCTTCGTGACTGGGCTCTTGAGACAAAACATTCGACAACTGCTGAGGCTGCACAACTTGCAAAAAAAGCCAATGTCAGGCAATTGATACTCACACACTTCAGTTCAAGGTATTCGGAAAACACTGAGCCTTTGCTGCTTGATGCAAAAGACATATTCGAGAACGTAAGGCTTGCTGAGGAATTAATGGAAATTGAAATCCAGCTTCGCGATAAATAACCGTTAAATACACGCAGCTACATATTCCAGAGGGATCGGGTTGAACTCTACAATAATGACATTTAAACTGGAAATCGAGAGGCTTGGCAACATTCTTGATCTTGATGAGTATAAGATAAAAGAAGCTCTCGAACACGGCAAAAGTACGCTCATATCCTCGAAATTCTACAATAAAGGTGTGTATCGGGTCAAGAACACGGACAGCGGGCGTCTTGAGAACATAGCTATAAACATAGAAAAAATAGCTGCTGTCACCTATGAAAGTCTTGTCAGGGAGCTTGGGGAAGGCTGCGTTGACAGGAACCTGTGGAATGATGTGCTTGAAGGAGAACCGATATTCTTCTATTCCTTCAAGCTTGATAAATTCGTGAAGTGATCTGAAGGCAAACTCAATAATATAACTTACAAATTGCAATGTACAGGATGGATTTCAGTCATATTATCTTCCATCTTTGGCACAGGTTTTTCCAGGGCAAGACCGATCATAATAGCGGCGATAAGACAGATGATACCAGCCACAAAGAATGCCGTTGCGTATTCACCTGCAGCGAATGTCTTTTGAACGATATTTCCTGCATTGTCAGTGACCAGATAAGGTACATCAGCAATCTTTTTCATCAACAAGGCTGCCAGGAAAGGTCCGAAAAGGCCACCTGCGCCATATGCCGAAAACATCCAGCCGTAATTGACGCCAATATGTTTTGTGCCAAAGTAATCAGCAGTTAAAGCCGGATATAGAGCCAGGAAACCCCCAAAACAAAGACCAACAAGGCTGATCCCAAATAAATATAGTGTGTATGTCTGCATGCTCCCCAGACTCAGCATCGCAGCGCTGCAGATCATGAAGATCATGACAAGGGTCATTTTGCGACCAATATTGTCAGATATCTTTCCCCACAAAATGCGACCTGTTGAGTTGAAAATAGCCAGGATTGAAACAGCCATGGCAGCCTGAGCTGAAATGTCGATAAAATCCGCTTCCACAATTGGAGGTGTCAATGCGCCAATGCTGAAGGACAGATAAATGGGCGCTGCTTTCATTATCACCAGCAATCCTGCAGTGCAGCCGGCAAAATATGTCAGCCATAGTAACCAGAACATTGGCGTTCTTAGCATTTCTTTTGAAGTATAATCAACATTCTGAGGCGTTACCGCATTCGTTGTCGAAGTCCGGGTCCATCCGGCAGGAACGTATCCGTCAGGCGGGTTTCTGAGAAGCTGTGCTCCCGAAACTACTGCAATAAGGAAAATGATCCCGATAACTATGAATGTATTGAAAATACCAAGTTTTGGCAGATCAAAAAGACTTGTGTTCAGGAGCTGATAACTGCCGCCCAGTATCAGACCCTTTGCCAGAGGCGCAAAAAAGAACGCCCCAGCTCCAAATCCCGCTACAGCCAGACCGGTAAGAAGTCCCCTCTTATCCGGAAACCATTTTATGCATGTGGCTATGGGACATACATATGCCATGCCAATGCCTATCCCTCCTATAACTGAGAATGTGGCGATCAACCAGACAAGAGCCGTTCTATCATCGAAGTTCCCGGTTAGTCCGGCAAGAATAAGACCCCACCCGAGCATTAGCCCTCCAACGGTTGCGATCATGCGAGGACCAAATTTGTCCTGAAGACGACCCCCGAAGATCACTGCCAGGGCAAAGGCTGCCAGCACGATTTGCGCGGGCATGGTAACGTCCGTTTCGTTCCACGAAGGGAACATTTCCTTAAGAGGCGACTGAAATATACTCCAGATGTATACAGCGCCAAGACTGATCTGGATGATAAGAGCTCCAACCACAACCCACCAGCGATTTGTGATATTCTGTTGAATTTGGTCAGACATGATAGTTTCATCTCCTTAATATTTAGATAAAATGTGCTGTGATTACCAGAACAATTAATAATTCTCTGTTCCGCTTATTAGCACCCAATCGTTATTATAATAACACCATTTACATTTATATACTTATCTGAAATCACGGCGGGTCTATATAAGGGGATGGGCAAATAAACATGTGTTGTTAGAAGCTACGAAAAACATGGCAGCAGAAGATGTAAAATCTACAGCACCCTGAACGGTCTCACCCGTTCCAGTAACATGCCTTCCACGATAAGGGGGTAATCCTTCTCTGCGCTTTTTAGGGCATTTGTGAGTTTCCAGCTCTTATCTGAAAATATCGTGATGAGGGGCTCACCTTTCTTGACCTGCTCACCCTTTTTCTTATGGATCCAGACACCTGCCCCGATATCTAATGGAGCTCCCGCGATCCTTGCTATCTCAACAATGCGCTTGTTATCGAATTCGATAACGTAGCCGTCAGCAGGCGATAATAGCTCTCCACTGTGCTCTCCTGGTTTTATATCAGTATAAGATATTTTTGGATTTCCGCCCTGTTCTTCTATGATCTCTTTGAGTTTCAAAAGCGCCTTTCCTGAGCGCAGGGTTTCTACAGCCATCGCTTTACCCCCGCCCTTCGGAGCCGCTCCGCCCATCTCAAGCAATATGCCTGCAAGTGCGGTGCTCTTTTCAATAAGGCTGTTTGGTCCCTGTGTGGTCTCAAGCACCTTTAGCGCCTCACGAACCTCGATCGCAGGTCCGATCGTCCTGCCCACTGGCGATGCGCCGTAAGTCATGGCGCATTCCACGTTCATCCCGAGCCGCTCGCCAAGATCTATAAGGTCCCTTCCAAGTTTTTTCCCATCTTCCATCGTGTGCACCTTGGTGCCAGCCCCGACAGGAATGTCGATAACAACGCAGTCAGCGCCTACGGCGCCCTTTTTCGCCATGATGGACGCGAGAAGCTGGCAGCGCGGGTCTATAGAAAGCGGATACTCGGCGCGTATAAGTTTATCGTCAGCAGGAGCGATGTTCGTGGCTCCTCCCCATACTATCACTCCACCCACTTTTTCAGTCATGGTCTTTATCTCTTCGGCTGAGAATGCAACAGGAGCGAGAACTTCCATCAGGTCTGCTGTGCCCGCGGCGCCGGTGATGGCTCTTGAGCTTGTTTTGGGGATAAGAAGGCCGTTGGCTGCGATTATAGGGACCACAAGCAGTGAGATCTTATTTCCCGGAACCCCGCCAATGCTGTGTTTATCCATGATAGGATGAGTATCGAACTCGATCTTTTCACCTGTATCTATCATAGCCCTTGTCATCCATTCGATCTCATCATTGCTCATCCCGTGGATGTAGGAACTCGTAACGAACGCAGAAAGTTCAACATCGGTCAGGTTTTCCTTCACAACGTCCTGGACGATCTGGTGTATTTCTTCCTGCGTGAGCTTCTGCTTATCCATCATCTTCTTGATGAACCCCACTGAACTCGGTCTTGATGTTGGGACGATGTCCACAGTAAGTGGGCATTCAGCCCCAAGCTTAACGCATATGTCCTGGTAAACCCCGACATTTCCTTTTGAGATCATATCCCCTATCTCAGCTATTGCGGTCAGGTAGCTGTGGTCTTTTATCTGCACTCGGTCCCCTGCCCTGACCCCTATCTCCTTTGCATCCTCAGGATTTAACACCACTTTATATTTACCTGCCTTGATCTGAAGCTGCTGCACTTTGAATTCCATCATTATCAACTCATTTTGAGTCTATAGCCTGCAATATATATAGCACTATGGATTATATCACGAAATACAATTACAATCACCCTATCTGAATTTTTTTGGTTATTGGATTTGTTAAAAGGAAACGGGACTTTTTAGAACCATATTACGTATTTTAAAGACATTCAGAACTTTAGAACCCATCCAGACAGTAAGTGTGCTTATATTCCGTGCCAGCCTAGGATGTGTGAAGGCAAAAGCCGATTACGAGGTAAAATTATGAGATTGAGAAATTTAACATTGGCAGGAATTATCCTGCTTTTGCTTGTGTTTGCCATAAGTCCTGTTAACGCAGAGACTGATAACGCAACCACAGATAGCACGAACATTGACACCGACAGCAGCGATGCAGTAGCTGCTGCTGGTGATGAAGAACAGCTTGTTGATGATATAGAAGCTGATGACAGTATCATAGGTCCGGACAGTGTTTTTTACGGTTTTACTATAGCACTAGATAATATGGATGTTACTTTCACCTTCAATGAGACTGAAAAGCTTGAAAAACAGATTTCAAAAGCCCGGAAAAGGCTGGCTGAGATAAAGGCTGCGCTTAACAAGAAGAATTTCAAAGCCGCTGACATAGCGATGGAACAGTATCGAGAAGAGAACGAAAAGGCTAATGAGTCTATCTCGAAACTCAAAACAAAGGATGGTGGACTGATCAGAGCCCAGGCGAGTATTGCAAAACACCAGTTTGTACTGGAAGGACTTATTGAATCCCATCCTAATAATACCGGGCTTATAAGGGCGTACAATAACAGCGAAAGACTGCTCAATAAGTTCGCATTAAAGACCAGTATCAAACTTGAACGCGAAACTGATAAAATGGGTCGCAAAATGCTGAAACATGTTAGAGTCGAAGACGATGAGGAAGACGGATATGAGAAAACCAGTATCAAAGCTTCAGTCGAAGACAACAAAACCCAGGTCAAAGTGGAATTGAAATTCCTGACGAACAGCACTGAAGACACTGACATAGCAGCAGACATCTCCGACAGAGTGGCTGCAATTAAGAACAATGTCTCAGATTTGATAAAGATCGAACGCGATGGTGAGGAAGACGATGAAAAAGACGATGATGAAGCTAAGCCTGAAGTCACAGTGACCGGCGGACCAACTACAACTTTGACAACAACCCAGGCAGTTACCCGGGCGGCAACTCTGTCCAGGGAAAAACTAAAAGCTGAAGCTGAAATCAAAGGAAATACGACCAGAGTCAATTTTGAGTATACGTTCTTCCTGAATGTAACAGAAGATCCTGCTATAATCACCGGTCTCGAGGGAAAACTATCTGCTCTGACAGATGAAAATATCCTGAAGGCGCTGGATGTAAAGGTCATAGAAAAAAGAGTAGAGATAAAGGAAACGAAACAGGATGAAAAGAAGAAAATAGAGATTAAGGAGAAGAAAGAGGATAACAAGAACACAAGAGTGGATCGGGAAGGATACAAAAGATCAGAGGACAGGGACTAAGGTAGGTGAATTTCACCTATCTTATTTATCTTTTTTTTATCGTAAGACGATTGTTAATGCAACCCCGTGGTTTTTATACTTAAAATAACAAATATATATAAAACATGGCATCGAAGATAGCATTAATATTTTTATTATTCATATTGCTATTATCTACTGTAAGCGCCGCACCTGATAACGGATATAAAACAACGTACACTATCAATGTGAAAGATGACGGCACTGCTGTCTGGTACGTGGAATACAGGACACAGCTTGTTACAACTGACGATTTTGATGCGTTTGAGAACTATACCGAGCAGCTTAAACCGGTATATCTTAATGAATTCAGGGAATTAATGCAAAAGTCTGTATCTGCGGCCTCGAATGCCACAAAACGGGAAATGGTGGCCGGAGGCTTCACAGGTGAAGCCCGTAACGAGACTGCGCCCACGGGGAACTACGGTGTTGTGAAATATTCATTCACATGGACTGATTTCGCAAAGCTGGACACTGATAAAAACCTCAACGTAGGTGATGTTTTTGTGGGGGGATTATACCTTTCAAAGGACAATACGCTGATAATACAGTTTCCTCAGGGGTATACGGTGGAACAGGTAACTCCGCAGCCTGACATGGTTCGTGATGGAATGATATGGTATGGGCTTCGTTCTTTTAATACCGGAGAACCAAATATCGTTCTCTTAAGACCATCAATTTCATGGATGCTGTATGCGCTTGCCGTTATTATTCTGGTTGCAGGCGCAGCCATCATTTTTAAAATTCAAAAGAATAAGGTTCAGGTTACTATTGCGACGTCTGGAGAAGGAATAGAAACTGTGGGAGAAACGCTTCATGAAGAGGCAGAAGATATCGCGGGTTTGTCGAATATGATGGACCTGGAGGACAGGATCGTGGCTCTGCTGAATGAGAGTGGAGGTTCTCTCTATCAGTCAGATATAGTAAAGAAACTCGATCTTCCAAAATCTACGGTAAGTTCAGCTCTAAACGGTCTCCATACCAAAAATACTATCCAGAAAATAAAGAAGGGGCGCGAGAACCTGATAAGACTTGCACCATCATTAGATAAGATCTAAGATCTGTCTCAATTCATCTACCCTCAACTGCCCGGGAGCTGTGGCTTTTCCTACATAGCCGTATGTCATTACAGACCCGTATAGCGGGGCTATCACCCTCGAATGCCTGCCCTTATCCCCCATGGCGAGGGTGCATACCGCGGATTTTGCATAAAGTGTGACTTCTAGTAAACGATGAACGTCCTCCAACGAGTTGGGCATGACAGCAAGCTTTACAATATCTGCGCCAGCGGCAATCGAGTCGCTGATAATTCCATGTATGGCGTCGTTAGCAGGTGTTTTTTCAAAATCATGCGTCGAGATAATAACCGTTTTCCCTGTGTCCCTGGCTTTTTTGACCACCATGTCCCTGTCCCTTGCGCATAACTCAATATCCACGGCATCTGCATTCGGTAATAATGATATCAGTGTATTGATGCGCTCTTCTTCACTCCCCTGCCATGCCCCGCCTTCCTGCTTCATGCGGTTGGTAATAATGACTGGCAGACCTGTTTCTCTGATATCGCAAAGTGCATCTCGCGCATCAACTTTAAGAAGGTCGATCCTGAGTTCCAGGATGTCCGCGCCAAGCTTTTTTGCCTGTACTGCGGACTCAGCCGGCATGTCCCCTATTGCCGCTACTATCGATCTATAAAGTGTTAAGTTGCCAATTCGCACCATGGTGGATAGAGGATTTTGCTTTAATATAAGGATTTTGACCGTGCATTCGATATGTTAATATATTAAAATACCTTATTCATACAAAATTATGACAATATCGAACTTGCTTAAAAATTCGGGATATGCTGCTGTATTTGGGTTCATGGGGCTCATTGTGGGCATATGGACCGCCGACCTTCTATACAAGCTGATCCTGCATAATGTAGAGCGCACGACCACATCAAGTATATCTCTGATCATTATTGTATTGATAATAATCGCTTCATCAGTGCTTGGTTTCACAAAAGGGAAGGAATTACTGGAAGACTAATTAATTTATTCTGCCGAAATACCGGAGATCATGCGAATTATAATTATCGGCGCGGGTGAAGTAGGGTATCATATAGCAAAGACGTTGTGCAGGGACAATGACGTATTTATTATAGAGAAAGATGAAGACGTCAGTAACAGGGCACGGCAACTGGATGTCCAGGTCATCCAGGGGAATGGGGCTGATGTAAAACTGCTCAATAAAGCGAAAATAGATAAGGCAGAACTTGTAGTTGCAGTTACTGGAGTGGATGAGGTAAATATTGTAGCCTGCATGGCGTCAAAGATACTGAACAAAAAAGTGAAGACTATTGCCCGTGTAAGCAATCCGGATTACATCGATCGGCCTGTAGATGTACGTGAGATCGTGGGGATGAACGCCATGGTCTGCCCTGAATTATCACTTGCTTCCGAGATAAACCAGATACTTTCAATTCCTGAAGCAATAAATGTGGAAAATTTTGTGGGCGGAAAAATAAAAATGATCGAATTCAAAGTGGCGGAACATAATCGGCTCGTCGGGAAAAAACTGGCTGAATCAAATCTCCCGGAATGCTGTCTCATGTCAGCCATATTCCGGGGTTCTAAACTGATGATTCCGCACGGCGATGATATCATTCAGAAGGACGACAGGGTTGTTCTTGTAGGAAAACCGGAAGCGATCGAGGGTACAAGAAAGATTTTTGAGGAGACCAGGAAGAACTCCGGGAAAATAGCGGTAGTCGGGGGAGGTAAAGTTGGATATTACCTTGTTAAACTCCTTGCTAAGGGAAATTCTAAGCTGACTTTGCTTGAAATAGATAAAAAAAGGAGTGAAGAACTTGCACAGGTTCTTCCGAACGTCCTTGTAATAAATGGGGACGGAACTGATATCTCCCTGATGAAAGAAGAGAACATTGGCTCGATGGATGCGGTAATAGCGGTTACGAACAGCGATGAAAAGAACCTGATATGCGCGCTTCTTGCAAAGAGGCTTGGGGCGAAAAAGGTAATTGCAAGGGCAGACCGCCCGGACTATGCGGAATTGTTCGAGATAGTTGGAGTTGACGTGGCTATCAGTCCTATACAGGCTACGGTGAATGAGGTCTTAAAGTTCACCATGGGAATAGGAATAGACTCCCTTGTTACCATCGAAGGGGAGAAGGGAAAGATCATTGAACTGACTGCAAAACAAGGCTCAAAGATCATCAATAAGAAACTCAAGGACGTGCATTTCCCACGCGGCGCCATTGTTAGCGCGATCGTGAGGAACACAGAGGTAATAATACCGGGTGGAAGCCACACCATCCTTCCTGACGACAAGGTTGTGATCTTTGCATTACCATCGGCGCTTCCTGCTGTTGAGGGACTTTTCAGTTAATTTGCAGTTTTCCAGGATTATACTCATAATAATCAATTTAATAGGCAACATATAAATACCAATACCGAGTAGTGTAATTGGATAGGTGTAATATGCGAAGAAGCAGGATAGACATCATCATAGACGTTTTAGAAGTTGCCGTCATGGGTGTCAATAAAACAGCAGTCGTCTATAGAACGAACCTGAATTTTAAGCTGGCAGAAAAATACCTGGATCTGCTGCAAAAACAGGGATTTGTTGAGAATACTATGAATAAATACAAAACCACAGATAAAGGAAAGATCTTTTTACAGAAAGCCAAGGAACTTATTCTACAGTTATGATCTCATAGCCGAACCTTGTTATCCTGACATCTTCTTTTATTAACTCGATAAGTTCTCCCAGGTGCATGAAATTGAGGAGTGACGTGTCCTCAAGTGATATCTTTTCTTTGAGTTCTTCTACCGTCAATGTATTCTGTTTGCTTAAAAGCTCAAGTATCCTGTCTGCTTTTTCTCCTAACTCTGACATGCTGTTATTTTATGATGGTATACTATTATAAATATGCTTAAACATAGTTTCTTATCTTGTTTACTTAAAATAGTTTCTAAATTATTTTTCCTATTGATTTATATTTACTGCCGGTATATGTGATAATGCTTATCATAAGCATTAATAAACAGGTGATATAATATGAAGACAGAGAAACAGGATAATAAAAGAAAAGAGGAAGAGAAGATTGCGGAAGAGATGTTCAAGAAAGTGGTCCTTGGTGGCGTTTAAACATAATCTGCAACTATGCTGGATAAAAGCTATTGAGATCTTTAAACTTTGCAGCACTCCAGCATCCATAATTTCACCAGCTCCCTTCTTCGCAATATCATTATTTTTAGTATCAAATGAAATAAATATTAACAACTTTTCCATATTTTTTTCAGGAATTGTTGTCTCGTTGTTTTCAAGTTTTGGTTCTAATCTGTGGAACCATTGTAATGACATTAAGGAAGACACTGCACAGGGGAAGAAAACGATATTAACTCAGGATATCTCAATCCAAAGAATAGCCCTTTTTACTGCAATACTTTTCTATTTAACGTCTATATTAATTGTATTTTATTTATCCATTGAAATTAAAAGACCGATTTATATTTATTTCTTAATATGGTCTCTTACTACCTGGTGGTATTCTGATAATATTATTCTAAAAAAAATAACCGGGTTTAGATTGAAAGATCATTACATAACAGAATTAATTACATATGGTGTCGCATGGCCAATGTACACGTTGAGTCTGTGGCTTATATTTTCTGATCTTAACATTAACGGATTAATACTATCGGTTGCTTTCTTTTTTTTTGGGATATCATTATTATTGTTGAAAGATTTGAAAGATATATCTGGTGATAGAAAAGCAGGTTTAAAAACATTAGGGGTGGTTTTTTCTCCATCTCGACTCATCCGATTTTCAAGTATATTAATGGTGTTTTATTTCATTATAATGTTAAATCCGCTTACAATAAGCGTCTTTGGTAAAGCGAATTTAATTTTACTTGTGCCATTTATTTATTTCTTAAAAAATACATATATGCCAATGTCTAAAAAAAATTGGAAATTGGAGATTCGGGATATTAAAGTAATTAGAGGAATTGGGTATTCGTCATTTGCCTCTATAATATTTATTGGACTAAGAGGTTTTTATTAGATCTCAAGGCAAACATTTGTCCCGGCACTCATAAAAAAGATATTATTGGATGATTCTGTTAGATAATCTCTCAACTTATATTCTGGTGGCAGGTATGCCGAAGGGGGTGCGGAAAGAATTCCGAAATAGTTTTTTCCTAATAATTCTTTTATTTTAGTCTTGTACTCAAAAGCTTTCTCACCAAATGCAGCAACAGCTCCTACATCAATGCAAAAATAAACAAAACTGTCCCTATTATTTTTTAAATTATTTAAAGAGGAGTAAAATTTATCAAATTTATTTTCTATAACCTCATATACCATGGCGAAATCTTCTGAATAATCTGAAATATCCATAAAAAAAGGGAACAGATCAAAAGGATAATAGGAACCTATACCTAGAAGAAAAGCTCCACTTGTTTTTTTATTAAATAATAAAAGAAAATATGGCCTATGGACAATATAATCGCCTTTTTCAAGATGTCCTAACAATTCGTTTTCCTTTTCTTCGGACGTACTAATTAGATTTTTTATTGCATGAACTGGTGGTTTGCTATCCAGAGAAACCAAAACATTTTTTTTGAAATTCGCCTTAAATTCTTTTATAACTTTAAATTCATTATGGGCGATAAGTTTTGTTTCATCAAGAGTTTTTCCCTTATTTGAAAAAATATCCTCATAAACAGCATAAATATTTTCCTTCTCAATCTTCAATGCGGAAATTCCCCCATTGATGTCCTCAAAGTTGCAAAATATATTTGGTGAGTTGAATCTCACCTGGGAGTGCAGGACATTAATACCGAATATTGGGATTTTATAATCCGTTTCTTTTGCGAAAATATTAAGAATTGTTGGTGGTAGATAGAATATATTCTCTTTTTCGCAATAGTCTGCAAATTTCAATGCATACTCTTTTTGTTTTTCTTGATCATTTACTTTGCAAAGATTGCTGTAATAGATTCCTTTGGCAAAAAACTCACCGGACTTGAGCATATTCGGCACGTGCACCAATGGAAAATGAAGCACAATAGCACCGTTTTTGCATTTTACCTTTTTCGCAAGCTTATTTGCAGATTCTACCGCACCTTTGCCTTCCACTCCATCCACGCGTATCTCTGCATCATCATCTTTACACAACACGAGCGCTGCCCCGTCGGTACGCATGTCCTCAGGGTATATCATCCCATCCACCGAGGCGCCTATCTGCGGAATGTCACCATATTCATCATGGAAGATATCAAGCATGGACTGGTATTTACCGTTATATTTCAGCGTTGAATAGAACAGGGCAAGGTCAGGCTCAAAATCCAGGCGCGACCTTGCCTGCTCTATAATATGCCGTGCTGCATCTTTAGAATCTTTTTTATTGCTGAACAGCGCAACAGATTTCATCATTTTACCAATCCCTGCCGCAATTTTTTATTACAATAACTAGTGTTGTTTATTTACTTCGTGTAAGGACATATAGTTTTCTAAAATATTATGATTATAATTATCAAAAATCGCACCGGCAAATGAAAATCAGGTCATATTAAATTCCGATGTATTGAACCCTATGTTACACACTTTTCAATTATTCTGGTTGCACGAAGCGTTTCCATTGAGATCAATTGCTGATTCGCCTCCTCAGTTGTTATGGTCACAAGCACGGTAGAGTTCGAGGATGGGGCTATAAGTATCCGGTTGTTCCTGAAATAGAAAATCGTGTCGTTCAACCCCTCCTTGTTCATCTCCCCGAATACATGCTTTATCTGCTTCTCAAGCCAGAACATGGTATTGAGGAGTTCTTCCTTATACCCGCTTGTCCGCAGCGTTATCGGCACGCCGTCAATCCTGTAGAGTATGCATGCTTCGACCCCTTCGATATCGTACAGGTCATCCAGGATATCTTCAAGTCCTTTTGCCATATCCCTTACTTTCTTCCCTTAAAACCAGCTTGAGGACTTCTGTTGGATCCTCATCTCGTGTCCAGTTCTTCTGTAATAATTCAATCCTCGCAGACAGACTTTTCCCAATTACTCCCATACTTCTGGTTTTTTCAATAGCATCATTGAACATATCATCGAATATATTTTTAGGCTTCACCCTGTCTATTTGTTTATCAGAAGCACGAATAACGATCCCCATTCCCATTTCTATAGTATATGGATAAATACTATCTCCATGCTTTGAGCCCCTGTGCTTCATGATTCGAAGCGTACGATCATACAGCTCGCCAAAACCAAGATTCTGCAGATATATCACAGTATCTGATAAATACAGCGGCATAGCTGAAGCTTCGTGTGTTTGATTCCCATTCGCCGGTTCTTCAAGTACTATCACGCTGGTTCCAATTTTGCGAAGTTCCTGGAAAATAGTGCTCAGCGATTTTCTTATCTCCTTCTCTGTATAAAATGTTGGATGTGTCAGAGGGTCGATAACGATTTTATGACAGTTGTATGGGATGGAGGTTCTTATCATTTCAGCAAGGTCAAGAGATGGGAATGTTAGATCCTCTCCAAAAATATGGATTATCTTGAGATTTTCTTTTTCTATGTGATCTTTGATTTCACCCCAGCCCATATCCATACAATCCCGCAAAATCTGTTTCTCAGACATCTCAAAGGAAATGAACAACACCTTTTCACCGCGGTTGAGGCTATATAAAGTATATTGAAGCGCGAAGGTAGTTTTTCCAACACCGGTCCCCCCCCTGATGGCATTGATGGTATTCTCTCGAAAGCCACCGCCCATCAGGTCATCCAAGCCATATATTCCTGTGGATACTCGGTCATTTTTCATGAGCATATTAGTCCGGATTTATGTTTCGCAGAATACTTATACTTTTTCTATTATAACTTATTTTTTTAATTGTTGGCCCCTCTGATATTCTCATCCTGAAGGGCAAACTCCTCAGACTTGAGGTTGTTATCTTCTTCAATTAACTTCTCCACTTTTTGCCTGGCGCTTTTTAGCATGGCGTTGCATTCCCTGGATAGGGTTATACCGTGCTCGAAAAGTTCAAGGCTTTCATCAAGTGAAAGCTGTCCTTTCTCAAGTTTCTCAACTATGGTCTCAAGTTCTGCAAGCTTATCTTCAAAGTTTATTTCCATTTGCATTCCTCTTTGTCGTTCACATCACATTTGATCTTTCCGTCGTTCACAAGGATCTGGATCTCATCATTTTTCTCTACGTCTTTGATACTGCGTACTGTTGTTTTACCAGGAAGTTTCAGAGTTATGCTGTAACCCCTTGAAAAAGTCCCAAGTGGGCTTACAGCATCAAGTTTACCTGCACATTCCCTGAACTGTGAAGTCCGGGTTTCAAGCAGTCTCCCAATGCAACGCGTCTTACGCTCATTAATATCGTCGATATACTGCATATGATCGGCAATACGTTCATGTAATAAACTTGGGTCCACGCACTTCCTGAGTTCAGCAGCGTGAAGGGACATGTCGCTGATATCGCGCCTCTGCCTTTCAATAATGATATCCCTTAACCTCTTCACCCGGTTGAAAAGCTCCTGCCTGTCAGGGACTGCCATCTCAGCAGCAGCAGACGGGGTTGGGGCGCGGACATCTGCAACAAAATCAGCGATGGTATAATCTGTCTCGTGCCCCACAGCTGATATGATCGGAATCTTTGAACCAAAAATTGCCCGCGCCACTACCTCTTCATTGAATGACCACAGGTCTTCCAGCGAACCGCCGCCCCTTCCCAATATGATAAGGTCAACGTCAGTTCTATTTAGCAATTCAATAGAGTGAACTATGCTGTTGGCTGCGTATTCTCCCTGCACCATCGTGGGTATGAACAATACGCTCACAGGGTACCTTCTCTTCAGGACTGTCAGTATATCATGAAGCACCGCCCCGGTTTCAGAAGTTGCGACCCCGATCTTTTTTGGGAACCTTGGCAGCGCTTTTTTATGTTCGGGTGAAAACAATCCCTCAAGCGCCAGTTTATTCTTCAACTGCTCATAAGCCTTATAGAGTTCCCCGACACCATCAGGTCGTATCGCCCTTACTTTTAACTGGTACTGCCCTCTTTGCTCATATACATCCAGGTCCCCCAGGATCAGCACTTTCATACCGTGTTCTGGTTCGAACCTGAGGTTCTGGCCGTGCCATTTGAACATCACACATTGAAGGGAACTGTTCTTATCTTTGAGAGTAAAATACCTGTGACCGGATGTATGATTCTTGAAATTCGATATCTCACCCCGTATCCAGATATCATTGAACTGCCCGGATGTAAGTATCCCCTTCACAGCCATGGTAAACTCATGCACGGTATAGATACCTTTTTCTTCAAAAAACATAATTGTTAAATATCTCTATACAGGTATCTGCTTTGTGATAGCGGTGTGAAACTAATCATGAACCTGACGGTTCGTTGATACTGCATGAAATAATTCAATTTTTCATACGATATTGTCTCATGTAAGATAGCTATCAAGCGGTAATATCCCTTCGATCTCCTCTTTATTTATCGCAGCTTCAGTGATAATGCTTTCTCTCACATGGATTGGGGAACTGCAGCGAAGGGCGATAGCGATACAGTCGCTGGGTCTTGCATCGATCTCAAACTGTCTTCCGTCCATAGAAACGCATAACCTCGCGTAATAGACGCCATCGTTGAGTTCATCTATCAGTATATCATCTATTTGCGAACAAGTTCGTTCAAGCAGAGAGATAAAAAGATCATGGGTCATGGGTCTTGGCGGGGTCTCGTGATTTATGGCTGCATTTATTGAAATGGCTTCGGATAATCCAATATATATTGGCATGATCCGTTTAGCTTCATCTTCAAGCAGCACAAGAGGGACAGGACCGCTGTTTTTTTCAAGTAGGTAAACGCCTTTTATTGTAACCTGCGAGATTGTTCCGTTCATTCTAATTACTATTAATAACAGGGGTAATAAGTTTTCCTGTGGTGTATAAATAAACTTAATATAGTATAAATGAATTTAAGATGGGTGAAATCATGTCATCAGCAGGTAATATAATAAAAATGCTTATTGGTATAGTCATATTGATTGCAGGGATAGTATGGTACACTGGAATACCCGGATATTCTGGCTTCGGGGAACAACTTCTCGTTTTGATACTGGGAAGCGTTGGTCTCTTCCTCCTGTTCATAGGATTGATCGTGGCATGGATGGGCTACGACGACTACAAGATGGACAAAGAAATGGCAAAAGAAGAGAAAAAAGAGGGGAAGTGAGTTAATAAACACGAATATTCTTCATTTTACCTTTTTTCATATCTTAGATAAAGATCAGAGCATCTATCTGTCTCCTGCTTATCATGAGATTCATAACATGATAGAGCAGGACTGCGAGAAGAACTATATGCTAAGCAGCAGCGGAAAAAATTAATATTATGAAAATAAAAAACATCGTAATGGTACTGATCATACTCGTTTCGATCACCCTCGGTTGCATAGGAAGTAAACCGCAATCGGATACCGCCGCACCCGCGGAAACCGGAAAAAACAGGGTCGCCACTATCGTTACTGAAAAAGGGACGATAAAGTTCGAACTCTATGAAAAAGATGCGCCGATCACCACTAAGAACTTCATTGAACTTGCGCAGAAGGGGTTCTATGACGGGCTTACTTTCCACAGGGTCGAGCCTGGATTCGTGATACAGGGCGGGGATCCGAAAGGGGATGGCACAGGTGGTTCAGAAAAGACCATACCTTTTGAGATAGCGCCAACCCTGACTCATAAAAAGGGGGCTGTTGCCATGGCACGCTCTAATGATCCAAACAGTGCAAGCTCGCAGTTCTATATATGTCTTGAAGATGCGAAATTCCTTGATAAGAGCTATGCTATTTTCGGACAGGTTATCGAAGGTCAGGACATAGTGGAAAAAATCGCAAAGAGCGATAAGATGCTAAAGGTGACGATAGGAGAGACATGATCAGGTTTGTATTAGCTTCTTCTCGATCTAAAACCATGCAAAAACAATTAATGCGCGGGTGTAAAATCTTTTGGTGTTAGAATTCAAAAAACCGCAGATGATGCGCCCAGAGTCGCGCCTATTACGATTACAACAAGTGCTACCACACTTGTTAATATCGCTGTTGTACCCCGATCCATTGTGGCTCCTTCAACGCCACCTACAATTCCAATTGCATACAATACATACCCTGCCATTTTTTGTGTATTCATTTAGACCACCTTTGATTATTATATTATAATGTTAAATACTTATAGTTTTCCTCTATAAGGTTTTTTGTACTAACAGGGAATATACCTGCACATGCAAATTAAGACATGGTTCGGTATTTTCACGCACGACAAAGACAGGATAACAAATATCGAATTATTCCAGAAAGACCTTGACGTCATCCTTGACTGCGTTCTTGCAGAACCTCTGCTTCTTCGAGGGAAAATAGCAGGCGAAGACATTCGCGACCTTGCTATAAAACACGGCTTCGTTGCTTCACATAAAGAATACGATACCCTGCTCCACGATCTCAATATAAGGCTTGCAAAAAAACAGGTTGAGAACGCAGTGACGCCTGACAGGCAAATAATCGCGGCTGTGGAAGCGATCGACGATCTCGATGAAACTGGCAATATCCTTGCCGAGAGGCTCAGGGAGTGGTACATGCTGAATCTGGGTGAAACGAACCTGAAAGGAAGAGAGCTTGCCAACTACATCACGGGTATGAAAGAGCCGGGATCGGAACCAATGAAAAGCCTGTCATCATCACTCCTCGGTTTATATGAGTCGCGCCTCTCTATCGAGGAATACCTGAAAAAAAGCATGCAAGAGACTGCACCGAATCTCACGAACGTCGCCGGGTATCTGCTCGGCGCGCGCCTTCTTAGCATTGCGGGAAGCCTCGAAAAGCTCGCTTCAATGCCGTCAAGCACTGTGCAGGTAATAGGCGCAAGCAACGCGCTCTTCAAGCACCTTAAAGGAAAAGCATCATCCCCCAAGCATGGCGTGATCTTCAGGCACCCTTACGTGAACACTGCGCCAAAACGGCTCCGTGGAAAAATAGCAAGGGCTGTAGCAGCAAAAATATCCCTGGCTTCCCGTTATGATATGTATTCAGGGAAAATAAACGAAAGCCTGCCGGTTGAGCTTGAAAAGAAAGTCGCGAATATCAGGAAACAGGCAAAGAAATTATCACGATGATCAAGAAATAGAGAGAAGTCGCCCAAATGGGCTTTTATCAAAATAGCTTGTAAATGCTGATACCTCGACCTTTTCTCCCCCGAAAAGCAGCCGGGAAATAGATGGCCTGTTCGCGTATGTCACCCTTGGTTTTCCTTCTATACCACCCATCTTTGCCGCCACATCTATTGCGTCATCAAGGCTCCCGAACTCATCCACAAGACCCAGTTCTTTCGCTTTTGCGCCAGTATAGACCCTCCCGTCAGCAAGGTCTTTCACTTTGCTAAGGGAAAGGTTCCTCCCTGATGCCACTTCAATGACAAAACGGCCGTAAACCTCTGATATGACCTGGTCAACGTATCTTTTCTCGTCATCAGAAAGCCCCCTCCAGTCCCCGCCCATGTCCTTCATCTCACCGGATTTTGCTATATAAAATGAAGTGCCTTCCTCCTCATAGAACTTAGACCTGTTCTGGAATTCCCAGATAACCCCAATGCTTCCTGTAATGGTATCAGGGTTCGCGATTATCCTGTCCGCAGGCGCACTAATATAATATGCAGCGCTTGCTGCAACATCTCCCATTGAGATCACGATGGGTTTGTCGATCTTTTTCATGGTTGAGATTATCTCTTCAGCCGCTGCAGGTGAGCCGCCCGGGCTGTTTACCCGCATCACGATGGCTTTAACACCGTTGTCCTCTGAAGCGTCTTTCAGGCTTTTCGTGATATCTTCAGACGTGGCTATCCCGAATCCCGCGGGTATGCTTCCAGTCAGCATCACTCCCTGCACGTATATTACTTCAACCCTGTCTGCGGATATGCCAAAATCTCCCCCCCCCATTATCAGGAATAAACTACCCCCTATGAGTAACAGCAGTAGAGTTAATACTAAAAAATATAATCCCAGTTTCCTTGAACCGTTCATTATTCTAACAATGCAATTATATTACTAATATTTATCTACTTATAATCCTCGATACAGGTCTTGAGGTATTTGGCATTACTTGCTTTTATAAATTCGCTGCAAACTTCCCTCGGGTCTCCATCCAATACGATATGACCTTTGTCAATAAGTACCGCCCTCTGTGCCACTTCTCTTATGAAATCCACATGATGGCTCACGAATACAATGGTTGTGTTGAAGGTCTTATTGATGTTCTTTATGGAATTTGCGACATCACGAAGCGTTATCGGGTCAAGGTCACCGAATGGTTCATCCAGCAACAAGATAGAAGGCTTTGATGCAAGCGCAATGGCGAGCGCTGTTCTTACGTTCTCACCGCCGCTCATCTGGTATGGTTTGACATCAAGAACGGATAAAGGCAGATCAACCGCTTCAAATACCGGCTTTGCGTAATTCATCACCTCTGTAAGCGGGTAGCTCGGGAAAAGCACACCCAGGATGGCAGGGGTATATCCCATTTTCGCAAGCTTCTCCTTTGAGTTCTCCTCAGGCATGTCAGTCATCCTGTAAAGTTCGTCAAGATCTTTATCAGATATGCCAAGTTCCTTTGCACGTTTCCTTGATTCCTCCACCACATTCTGACCCTTTACACCCAGTTTGTAAGCAAGCTGCTGTTTAACGGTTGAATGGGGTGATAGCGCGAACTCCTGGTACATGATGCTTGTGATCCTTCGCACATCCATCCTCTTTGGAGAATACGTGGACATTTCCACCCAATCATCATCCACCCTGAATTCTATCTCCCCTTCATCAGGATAAACAAGTCCGTCCATGGCGTGAAGGAGTGTTGTCTTTCCTGCTCCGCTTGGCCCTATGAGCGCAACTATTTCACCCTCTTTGAATTCAAGATTGATTTTATCAAGATCCAGTACCTCTCCCTGCCTGAACAGCCAGTATCTCTTGGAAAGGTCGGTCACCTTTATCATAGTTTTATCGGATTTGCGCTGCGGCATGGGAATTATGGGTTTCATTTTCTTAAGGAATTTCTTCAAAACATATTCCGGTTCGCCTTCCTCTACTATCTTGCCGCCTTCAAGCCACAACACGCGGTGCGCCATATAGGAGTGGACTTCAGGCAGATGGGAGACCACAAGTGTCTTTAGCCCGGTCTTCTCGTTCACATTCTTAATCGTATCAAGGACTTCCTGTTTGGTGGCAGGGCATGTCATAGTGGCTGGTTCATCCAGCAGGAGAAGGTTGGGATTCGCAGCAAGCTGTCGCGCTATTAAAAGCCTCTGTTTTTCTCCACCGCTTAGCACTGCAGAAAAATGCTCTGCTTTCTTGTCAAGATTGACAAGCTTCAGATATTCCATGCTTCTCTGATATAATTCATCATAATATGGCGAGTCTTTCTCGGGCAATTGCTCAAATCCGCATTTCTCAGCATAAAGACGCCGCAGCACGCTCTCATAGGCAGCGCCTGGCCACAGGCCGAAATTTCGCTGAAGATGTATGGCTGTCATTTTGTGAAGCTTTGTAAGATCGGCATGAGTGGCACCGGGTCTAACCGTAAATCCGTCAAGTTCAAAACTGCCTTCACTGAACGGCTCCATACCGCGCAGGACCTTCAGTATCGTGGATTTGCCGCCCCCGCTTCTTCCAATAATACCAAGTATCTCGCCATCTTTAATATCAAAACTTACGTCTTTCAGGACCCTGACCGTATCAGAATCGATTACATAGTCCTTAACTAGATTATTAACTTTCAGCATAGAACATCCTCCAGAATATGCAGCAATTGATAACTACAAATAATGCAGTTTTCGTAATGTTTGACCGTCTATATATTGTTATTGCTTGACCACTCCATTTCAGTGGCGCCAAAATAAGGTGAAACCATAGAAAGACTTATACTGTTAAAAAGAGAGAAAAAGGAGTAGCAAACGGTATTAATTGAGACTGAGGTAAAAGAATGAAATTTGGCGATTTTTTCAAGAAACCGGAAAAGAAAGATCCATTACAAGAGGCAGAAGAATTTAAGAATGTGGGCAGATTTGATAAGGCGCTTGAAGGTTACAGGAATGTTCTTGCAGCCGACCCTTCCAATCTGAAAGCGTGGTACGATAAAGCATCCATACACCTCACACTTGAGCAATATGACCCTGCTCTTGAGGCTTATGAGAAGATCCTGAAACTTGACCCGAATAATAAAAAAGCATGGCATGAGAAGGGGTTCATACTGGTGAACCTGGGCAGGTTAAAAGAAGCGCTGGAAGCTTATGATAAGGTGCTGGAGGCAGAACCTGGCAATCTCAAGCTCCTGTCGGATAAGGCAATGATACTTAAGGAGTTGAAAAGAAACGTTGAAGTCCTTAAGATATACGAAAAACTGCTTGAAAATGACCCAAAGAACATAAAGATCTGGTTTGAGAAAGGGTCAATGCTATCTGACCTGGGAAAAGAGACAGATGCATTGATCGCTTATGATAAGGTGCTTGAACTCGACCCCGGGCATTCAGGAGCTATGGCGCGAAAAGGACTGAATATCGGAGTGCGAAGACAGTTCTCAGAGAGCTTTGCCCTGCTTGACAAAGCCCTGCAAAAAGACCCTTCGAACTGGTTCGCATTGTATGGAAAAGGTCTGGTATGGAAACTTAAGGGTACTGACCTTAAATCGCTTGACAGGCGTTACGATGCTGTAAAAAGCTTCGACAATGCGCTTCAGGCGTTTGAAAAAGCAACCACGTTACATTCGAATAATGCAAAACTATGGTTTGAAAAGGGTCTTCTTCTTAAAGACATAGAGCGCGGAAACGAAGCGATAAGGGCTTTTAACAAATGCCTGGAACTTGACCCCATGAATGTAAAAGCATGGTATGAAAAGGGAGTTACGCTCAAGGAGCTCAATATGGAAAAAGAAGCCACAAGGTGTTTTGAGAGGGTGCTTGAACTTGAGCCGACACATACGCTGGCGCGGCATAAATTGAAGCAGATGTGATATTCAGGGGAACATTTGATTTCCCCTGCCATATTTTGATTTTTTTTCCCATTCTGACATAGCACAGCATACCTTGCAGGGTTACGCACGCAGTCACCTCGCTTCTTTCCCTGGAGCATCATAAATTTAAGCAGTTGTGGATAAACTTATATAACATCTACACCTAAACCAAAATCGTGAGAGCTATAATCAAGTGTTTCTTTGTCCTGTTATTAATATTCTCCATTATGGCAGGATCGGCTGAGGCTGCATCCGGTCAATTGAGGAACCTGACAGAAGTTGGTATTTTTACAACGCACAAGCCTCACGATGCCGAATTCTATAAGGATTACCTGTATATAGCGGATGGCAACTCAGTCCTTGTATACAATATGACCGATCCCGAAAGTCCGAAACTCATCAACAAATTCACGGATTTCAATGAGCCCCGTCAGGTGGATGGACTTTCAATATCCGAAGACAGGTTATACACAGCATCAGGAGCTGGATGGGTAAATGTTCTCAATATAAGCGACCCTGAAACGCCTGAAAAATTGTACCAGTTCAACTACCTGGACTCATCCGGTGATGTTGCTGTTCAGGGGGATTATATGTATGTGGCTGATGCCAATGCCGGACTTCTCATCTTCGATCTATATGATAGAAAAGATCCATCACTTATTGGCATGTTCTACATACTGAGATCCAACATCAGCGGTTCTCTTCATGGATGGGGGGGGATATCAGTGGAAGTCTCAGGGAATTATGCATTTTTAAGCGGTGCCTCTAATAAGGGATTCTACATAATCGATATATCTGATAAGACAGCACCCAGGGAAGTATATCATTCCCTTGGAAAGAACGTATATGACATTGCATTATCAGGGAATGATGTTTATCTCGCGCGCTCAGGCGGGACATCGGATTTTGATAAATTGAATATCAGCAATATTTACGCACCTGTGATCACCGGCAGCTTTTCGATCGCAGGCACTGCAGACAGGAGCGCTGTGGTCATTCATCCTTCCGGGGATTATCTGTATGCAGCATCAGAAGGGACATGGCATATATTCATGATGGAGGATACTCTCCCCCCACAGATAATTATTGAAGAACCTGGAGAGGGAGAAGTATTCACGGAACGGACAATTGAAGTATCAGGCAGGGCTTCTGACAGAAGTGGGGTTGCTGAAGTCCTTGTTAACGGACAGTTCGCAGGAACAGAATCATGGCATCAAACGATCACGCTGGTTGAAGGGATTAACAGCATCAACATAACTGCATTTGACAAAAAAGGCTTCCATAAAACAGAGATCTTAAAGATATCATATCATCTTCCTGAACAAACCATTATATCAGCACCTGAAATCGAAGCCACTGTGAATGGGACGGAAATGAGCCCTGCAGGGAGACTAGTGATTTTAAATCTCATATACATAGCATTTATAGTTATTTTTTTAATTGTTATAGCATATCTTGGCTTGAAGTCTAAAAGAATTTTATAAATCATTATTAAGCGGACAGGATCCTCTATATAGTTTGAATTTTTAGCTATTTCCTGAAGCACCCAAAATACATGCACCCCTCGCGCGAAATGGTGGGTATGTCCTCGCTGCCCTCAATAAATCTCACTGGCGCGTCCCTGATTAGCACTGCAGGCGTACTCTCATCAGCCTCACCCATCACAAGCTGCGCCGCAGAGACAAGGTTATCAGCAGTTGCCCGCCTTGTGATCATAAGAGGCTTCCCGAAAAGGTCTTTATGCCCCCTCATATCCTCCACAGGCTCTATTCCCGCACATCCAAGGGCGATACCTACGCAACCCAGGCGCAGCGGCTGAGTCCTGCTGTCACCAACTATCACGGCAAGCCTGCACCCGTATTCTGATATTAGCCTTTCTCTCATATCTATGGCGCTGCGCTTCGGGTCTTCGGGTAAAAGCACAACCTGACCTTCGGGGGCGTTGGAATTATCGATACCCGCGCTGGGTGAGAGGACGCCTTTTGTGATAGTGACGACTACCCCCGGAATGCCGCCAAGTATCTCATCAGATTCACGGATTATCAGTTCCATCTTCCTGGGGTCGTTCTCATATAGTTTCGAGAGCGTAAGTGCCTTTTTTGAAGGCTTCACGCTATCAAGATTCACGACCCGGCCCTCGGCTGTAGCCACGGCAGATTCAGCAAGAATGATAATATCGTTATTCTGCGGCCTCAAACCCTGAGAGTTCATGGCTTCAATTAACACATTGGCCATATCATCCCCAGGTCTTATGAGAGGTGTTCTTATTGCGAATAACTGCATTTGTTCACCTCTTTCATTATCTTTATCGCGCAGAAATCCCCGCACATGGTGCATGGTCCCTCAAGCGGCGCAAGTTCCCTTGCCTTCTCGCTGTCCAGGGCGTTTGCCATCTGCCCCTCCCAGTCAAGCTCCGCCCTCTTTACCGCAAGCTCCCTGTCCCTGTTGCTGGTTCCGTATTTCACAGAATCCCCGATATGAGCAGCTATCCGGAAAGCCAGCAGACCTTCCCTTGCCTGCTCCGGACCTGGAAGCACTAGATGTTCTGAAGGCGTAATGTAGCACAGGTAGTCAGCCCCTGCGCCGCTTGCCATGCTTGCTCCTATGGCTCCTGCTATGTGGTCGTATCCCACAGCCACGTCCGTGGGTAGAGGTCCTGCCACAAAAAGCGGAAAGTGAGAACATTGTTTGTGGAACCTGACGTATTCTGCTATCCTGTCAGCTCTCACATGCCCGCCCGTCCCTTCGATTATCACCTGCACTCCTTCTTCGCTTGCCCTGTTTGCAAGCTCAACGTTCGTTCTTATCTCCTCAAGCTGTGCCCTGTCGCGCGCATCGTGAATACAGCCGCTTCGCATGGTATTTCCAAGTGAGAGCACAATGTCGTGTTTTTTCATTATACCCAATATCTCATCAAAATTCTCGACGAAGGGATTCTCACACCTGTTCATAGTCATGTAAGCGCAGGTTATGGAGCCGCCCTTTGATACTACACCCAGTATACGTTCCCTTTCCTTCAGCATCTCAAGGGTCTTTCTGTCTGTGCAGTGGAGAACAAAAGAACTTACACCTTCCTCTGCCTGACGGAAAAGGTCTGTGAGTAAATCATCTTCGGTCATGTTCGAAAGTCCTATCTCTGCAGCTGTCTGGTAAATCGGGACCGTGGTCAGGGGGATGGTGGTATTCTCAAATATCATTTTGCGTATCTCGCTTATGTCCCCACCCATGGAAAGATCTGTCAGCGTATCTGCGCCATACTTTTCTGCCAGTATGGCTTTTCTTACCTCTTCATCAGGGTCTATCTTCAGGGAGGATGTGCCAATATTAGCGTTCACTTTTGTTTTTAATCCTTTTCCTATACCGACAGACTTCCTATCCCTGCACATGATAACAGCGCTTCCCTGCGCTATACTTGAAAGTAAGTCCATAAGGTCGACTCCTTCTGTTTTTGCGACATCATCCATCTGTGCCGTGGCCAATCCATTCCTTGCTTGCTCGACCTGTGTTGTCATATTCCTGCCATTTTTAGTATCTTTCCTGTGTTTTTATGAGTGCCTATCGGCATGATGTGCACGCCGTCGCATACGTCCCGCAGTTCTTTTATCATATCCGCTGCTATTTCCATCCCCACAGACTCAGGGGCAACAGCTTCAGTGTCGCCAGCTTCCTTTATCCTCCTGAGTACATCATCCGGTACCTTTACCCCGGCAATATTCTTGTTGAGGAACTGCGCGCTCTTTTCTGATTTCAGCGGGATGATGCCTGCTATTATTTTTGTTTGCTTCCCGCATGTATCGTGTATCTTATCCATGAACTCTGAGAACTTTCCAGAATCAAATACCGCCTGGGTAATTATGAAACTAGCCCCTGCCTTTATTTTTTTCTCAAGTTTCATGAGAGCAGCTCCTGTCAATTCCGTATTTGAGACCGCACCTGTTAAGAACTCTGTTTTTCCCTCAAGCACGTTCCCTGTGATATCAACTCCGCTATTGAGGCGTGAGATCATATCCAGAAGCTGCACTGAATCAAGATCATACACTGGCTTTGCTCCCGGATGGTCGCCTTTTGTGGGATGATCTCCAGACATCACAAGCACGTTCTTTATTCCAAGGAATGCTGCGCCAAGTAGTTCGGATTGGAGCGCAAGCCTGTTCCTGTCCCTGCAGGTGAGATGCATTATGGTCTCAAACCCTTCCTGCGACAGGGCGCTGCATGCAGCAAGTGGGCTCATTCTCATGACAGAGCGCTGGTTATCAGTGACACTGATAGCATCCACAATACCCCTAACCATCGCAGCCTCTTTTATCATCCCGCTGATATCTGTCCCTTTCGGGGGGCTTATCTCAGCTGTGACCGTAAATTTGCCTGATCGCAATTTTTTACTGAAGCTCAATTCTTGCGCCCCCTTTTTGAATGGTCTTTCGGTCCATGTATATGCTTGATATCTTCGAGCCTTCCGAGCGACTTTAGCCGTTCATATATTTCATCCCAGACGCATTTTCGCTCATCCACCTCGCATTTTCCTTCCACTGCACCCCCGCACGGGCCGTTTCGCATACCCTTGGGGCATTGTCCGACTGGACAAATTCCCCCGAAAACCTGTATGTCGCATTCCCCGCACAATCCGCACTGCTCCAGCACGACCTCGTCCCTGCATACGCCTCCCAGGGATTCCGTATCCAGAGCAGGATAGACCGCCCGTTCCGCTAACGCTGAGATTATGGATACACCTCCTCCGCAGGACATAACAAGTAGAGCCTCTGCCTTTTCGATGCCAGGATTCTGGGAGAGCACTTCATCCCATGAGCTTAAATTACACGCTGAACTCAAAACAGCCCAGCCCACGACATTTTTCCCTGATCCTATGAGCTTCTTTTTCATCTCCAGAACTTCAGGCTCGCCTCCGACGTGCTGTTTTGTAGCGCATTTTCCGCAGCCGATAATGAAAATATCCCGCGCTTCGATGGCTTTCAGGATATCCTTGAATTCCTTCTGTCTTGATATTATCATGAGTACCTGAAAAAAGGATCGTTGTTCTTTTCCATCAATTCGTCAAGTAGAGAGGCTATCCTGGGCAGCCCCCTCACCTGATGTTTTATTTTTTTGATCAGCCGTTCGACCTGGAGACCAGTCCCGATGATCATAAGGTCTACTTTTTCCGCTTCATGGGATACAGCCTCGCGCGGCAGCGCCGCATCCCCGCCCCGCGCCAGCATCTCCTGTTTTATTATCAGCGCTTCTGTCGTCGTGATGTTCTTAAGAAGGATGTTGTATAGAACTGTCTTTTTTTTCATGACCTGGCTTCCCTCGGGGGTCACGCCTATAGAAGTCATTACCCGTGCCCCATCTTCCTGAACTAGAATCTCAAGCAGTTCAGCTTCTACATCGCCAGAGCTTGCTGCCGGGATCCTTGCCCTTGCCCGCTGCGCCACACGAACTGCATCCACTGTGGGCGCAACATCATGAGTGCGGATAATATGCGCTCCGTTGCGTACCGCTATTGCCGTGGCTGCAAGGCTCCCGTAAAGCCTCTCACCTGCAGGCTTCCCGAGCGTTTCTCCGATAAATGATTTCCTTGATATCGCAGCCAGTATGGGTTTTTCAAAAATGCGAAGTCTTCCCAGAGCATCTATAGTCTCATAATCGTAAATGGGAAGCTTCTGCGGCATCCATTTTCCTATGGCTGGGTCTATGATGATATTGTCAGGGTCTATTCCCATTTCCTCTGCCTTCGATATTATCTTTCCCAGCGACAATATCACAGCATCCATGCCAACAGGATCGCCCGGGACATTGTCGCTAGCCATCAATATGACGGGACAGTCGTGTTCTTTTGCAACTTTGACCATCCTTTCATCCGCTGTAAAGCCGCTTACGTCATTGATAATATCTGCGCCCGCATCCAGCGCCTTCCCTGCAATATCAGAGAACATAGTATCAACTGAAACAGGCACTGAGATATCCTGAAGCTGTTCTATCGCAGGGATGAGACGCGTTCGTTCTTCTTCTTTTGAAATCTTCTGAGCCAGAGGCCATGTTGAGCGTGCGCCAACATCTATGAGGTCTGCTCCCTCATCTATCATTTTCATTGCAGCATTAAGAACAGAATTTGTCTTAACCACAGAACCCGAATAAAAGGACTCGCGGCTGAGATTTATCACGCCCATTATTCGCACAGGTTGATTGTCTCCCACTTTCAATCCTGCTATGGTTTTTTCTATCACGTTTTAGTATAATACTTTTTACGATTATAAAAGAGTAACCTTAATGTTTTTATTTGTAATTATATAAAACCCACAAAATCAATATATGATCGGATATACATTAAATCTTATGGAGTTCAGATGCTGCCCGATAAATTAATCGAATCAACTTCTTAGCCGCATTTCATATCGCCTGTTCCAGCAGTTGTCCATTCTCCTTCAACCAGGCTTTTGCCTTTTCCATCGTCGGAGATTGTGCACGAACAATGTTCCTAAATTTGGGCGTGTGGTTGGTCTCGATGAGGTGGGCAAGTTCATGGACGATGATGTAATCGATGACAAACATCGGCGCTTTTATCAGCCGCCAGTTGAAATTGATGTTGTTATTCACGGTGCAGGATCCCCAGCGGTAGCGGTTGTCGACAATCTTGACCTTATTAAAAATGACACCGAGTTCGTGTGCATGATGCTTGACCCGTGGGATAATTTTTTCTTTGGCCTTGCTGATATACCATTCCCGCAAGACCTCTGCTAGTT
>JAHIFK010000080.1 GCA_018900975.1 Methanobacteriota archaeon | reverse complement strand
GAAATCGAAGAAAAGTGGCAGCTTAGATGGGCAGATGAAAAGATATTCCAGCCGGAACCTGATGAAAGAGAAAAGTTCTTTATCACTATCCCTTACCCCTATCTTAACGGCAACCTTCACGCCGGTCATACCCGCACATTCACCATTGGCGACGTGGTGGCACGTTTTAAACGAATGATGGGTTTCAATGTCCTGTTCCCTATGGCTTTTCATGCAACAGGTACTCCTATAGTTGGTCTTGCAGAGCAGATTCAGAAAAAAGATCCGGAAACCATACGGGTTTACAACGAGCTGCATGAGATACCGCTTGATGCCCTGGAAAAGCTGGGGACGCCTGAACAGATAGTCGAATACTTCAGCAGGGAAGATGAAGCCGCCATGAAGATAATTGGATTTTCCATAGACTGGAGGCGCAGATTCACCACGACTGACCCGCACTACAAGAAGTTCATTACATGGCAGTTCAATCTTCTCCAGGGCAAGAATAGGGTAGTCAAAGGCTCGCATCCTGTGAGATGGTGCCCGAACGATGAGAACCCGGTTGAAGACCATGACATCTTAAGGGGTGAAGACGCAACAATAATCGATTACACCCTCATCAAGTTCAAACTCGACGGCGATATACTCCCCTGCGCCACGCTTCGCCCGGAGACCGTATTTGGCGTCACGAACCTGTGGATGAATCCGAAAATAGTTCATGTCAGGGTTAAAGCAAATAGTGAATCGTGGATCGTCAGCAAGGAAGCCTATGAGAAGCTGCGGTTCACGGATAAAAAAGTTGAATTGATCGCAGAGGTGGCAGGTGAAGAACTGATCGGCAAAAAAGTAACCAATCCAGTCACTGGTTCTTCAGTAATGATACTGCCCGCATCGTTCGTAAGCCCTGATAACGGCAGCGGCATCGTCATGAGCGTTCCCGCACATGCCCCTTATGACTACCTCGCTCTTTGCGACCTGAAAGGCGCAGACCTGACGAAATACGGCATTAGCGAAGATGTTTCTTCAATTCCCTTAATATCTCTTATAAAAGTCCCGGAATACGGGAAATATCCTGCAGTGGATGCTGTGAAAGAACTGAAAGTGAAAGACCAGAACGATCCGAAAGCCGAGGAAGCCACAAAACTGGTTTACAGGCGTGAGTTCCACAGCGGTGAGCTGACTGAGACCACAGGAAAATATGCTGGCATGGCAGTGTCCAAAATAAAAGACGTGCTGACACGCGACCTCATCGAACAGGGGGTTGCGGATGTATTCTATGAGTTCAGCGAGCAGCCTGTCATATGCAGGTGCGGCGCAACATGTGTTATAAAAATGGTAGAAAACCAGTGGTTCCTTAACTATTCCGAACCTTCATGGAAAGAACAGGTTTACACATGCCTTAAGAACATGGATATAATTCCGCCTGAAATGAGGGTGGATTTTGAGAACAAGGTGGACTGGTTAAAAGACAAAGCCTGTGCAAGGCGAAAAGGGCTGGGTACGAGGCTGCCATGGGACACCACATGGATGATCGAATCACTTGGTGATTCCACGATATATATGTGTTATTATATTATAGTGAAATACCTTGATAAATTCACACCAGAACAGCTAAAAGAAGAGTTCTTCAATTACTGCCTTCTGGGAGAAGGGACACCGGATGAGGTTTCTGAAAAGACAGGGATAGCGCCAGATGTAGTAAGAAGCATCAGGTCGGATTTTGAATACTGGTACCCTGTGGACCTTCGCAGTTCAGGTAAAGACCTTGTCCCGAACCACCTGCTTTTTTTCCTATTCCACCATGTAGCGATATTCCCTGAAAAGTACTGGCCGCGTGCGATTGCCGTCAATGGCTTTGTCTCGCTTGAAGGGCAGAAGATGAGCAAATCAAAAGGACCCATTCTCACATTGAGATCTGCTGTAAAGGAATATGGCGCAGATGTTACACGCCTTTATATCCTGAGCACCGCAGAACATGTGCAGGATGCTGACTGGCGTAAAGCTGATGTTGAATCCACAAGAAAGCAGATGGAACGCTTCTACAGGCTTGCATATGATTTTATCACCTCAGTTGATGCAAGCGATTTCAAACCAGACCAGTTCAAACTCATAGATAAATGGATGCAAAGCAGACTTCAGTTCAGGATAAAAGAGACAGCAGAAGCGCTTAACGTGATGCAGACAAGGAGGGCTGTCCAGAACGCGTTCTACCTGCTCATGAACGATATGAAGTGGTACGAGCGTCGTGGGGGCAGGGCTGCCCGCAAACAGATTTTGAATACCTGGATAAGACTGATGGCTCCGTTCACTCCGCATATTTGCGAGGAGATAGGGGAAGAAACAGGAATGGATATGGTATCGCTGGCCCGATTCCCGGAAGTAGACCACTCTCTTATAGATAAAGGGGCAGAACTTGCAGAGGAAACAACTGCAAATACGCTGCGTGATATGGAAGAAATTATCAGGCTTATAAAGATAAAGCCCAAAAGGATCGTATTATATACCTCACCTACCTGGAAAAAACAGGTACTTAAAATAGGCCTGGAGATGAAAAAAGAAAAAACCCTTGAAATGAAAACGCTCATGAACGCGCTTATGAGCGATCCTGCCATGCGGGCATACGGAAAAGAGATCCCTAAATTCGCCCAGAAGATCATCACTGACATACAGGGGATGGAACTGGATCTAATGGATGCCCTGCTCGAGGTTGATTTCGATGAAATTTCAGCATTGAATGAAGCCCGTGAATTCCTGAGCGCCGCTGTGGGCTGTAACATAGAACTATACAACGCTGACGCTCCGGGATATGACCCGCAGGGTAAAAGCCGTTTTGCTTCCCCGATGAGACCTGCTATTTATATCGAATAGTAGTTAAATTTGATAAGTGTTAAGTAGTGTTAAGGGGTAAATATGTACAAATATGAACACATCAGGAATGCTTGAAAAAATCTTAACTGATCTTAAACTTTCGGGAGGCATTGAAGCCTCAGTAGTGGCAAGCAGAGATGGTCTACTCATATATTCGAATGCAGCATTAAAGAAGAACGCTGAAACCTTTGCAGCCATGTCCGCTACTATGCTGGGAGCCGCGGAAACTGCAACGACCGAACTTAGAAAAGGTATTCCAGAAAGAATAATCGTGGAATCAATGAACGGTAAGATCGTCGCGACCGGAGCTGGACCAAAAGCGCTGCTCATAGTTTTGACCGAACCCGAAGCAAATCTTGGTTTAATACTTATAGAAGTGGCTAAAGCATCAGAGAAAATAAAAGAAGTATTGGGGTAATGTATGAAAAGCGTGGAAACGGGAGTAAACGGTCTTGATGAAGTATTAGATGGTGGTTTTTTGCGCCCCTCCATTGTATTAATGGGAGGCACTGCAGGTACAGGGAAGACCACAATGGTTATGCAATCCCTCTTTAATGCAGCAAAAAAGGAAGAGACCTGTATGTATGTTACGGCGCTTTCTGAGCCGATAGCAACAATTAACAATTTCATGTCGAAATTCTCTTTCTATAACTTTTCCCTGCTGGGAAAAGGAAATGTAAAATATGTACCTATTGATATAGAAATCATCCGTGGGGGTACAAGCGCCATCTTAACGGAAATGGAAAGGAATATCGAAATAATCAAACCCGACAGGATCGCAATCGACCCTGTGAATGTGTTTACAATCGGACTGAATGAGGAGGCGATCAGACTGTTCTATTATGATTTTTTTTCCAGGATGAAGGCATGGAACTCACTTGTCCTGCTTACAGGCGAATTTACAAGTGATGCGCTTATCAGAAGTTCTCTGAGCTATCTTGCTGATGGAGTTATATATCTCAGCAGCGAACCATTTTACGGGGGCAATATCAGGTATCTTAATGTCCTCAAGATGAGAGGACAGGATTTCTCAGGAGGAAAACATTCTTTTAAAATAACCCCTGACGGATTAAAAGTATACCCCAGAAAAGCGCCCGAAGCCCGTACATCCATTCTGAAAGAACGCATTTCTACGGGAATAAAGGGGCTTGACAAAATGACAGATGGAGGTTTCAGTCGAGGCTCTGCTGTTTTGCTCTCAGGATCAAGCGGGACTGGCAAGACAGTGATAGGTTCGCAATTCATTGTTAATTGCCTGTCAATGAACGAACCTGGAATTATAGTTTCGTTTGAAGAGGATGCTGTACAGATACGAGAAAATTCCATGAAATTCGGATGGGATCTGAAAGAATTTGAAAATAAAAATTTACTTGAAATTATCTCACCTCTTGAATCTGATGCAAGCGAACTTGCGCTACAGATATATGATACTGTTGAAAAAACAAACGCAAGATGTATGTTATTTGACGGAATAGCCAGACTTCACCGCATGATGCCACCTCATATTCAATTCCCTGATTACATGGAAGGACTGGTCAGCACATTGAAAAAAATGAATGTCACTGCTATTTATACGAATGAAACACAGAACCTGACAGGCACGACAAAAGTCACAGGCACGGGAATTTCCCCAATGATGGATACCGTAATACTTCTAAGATATGTGGAAATAAAAAGTGAAATGCGAAAAGCCTTATCTGTGCTCAAGATGCGGGGAGGCGATCACGACAAGGACATCAGGGAACTTATTATTAACAAGAAAGGTCTCGAAATAAAAATGCCCTTCAGTGAATATTCCGGTTTGATGTCAGGAAGTCCGGTGAAGGCCCCGTCTGAAGCTTTCATGGAAGCCTTTAGAAAATGACATGATCATGGATTTAATATTACTCCAGAAATTCTTTAATATGTATTCGTGGCTAGTAGCATGCATAGTCATGGTTTTTGTAACTGCGATAGCGCATTTTTATCAGAAGAAATTCGGGGTGCATACCTTTTCTTATATATATATAATCCCGATAATCGTTCTCATCATACCTGTGATGCAATTGTTCCCTTATTTCTCATTTCAGGCTGAATCAATAGAATTCCTGGGTTCATTCAGCTCATTTATAGCAAGTTATTTCCTTTATAAAAAAATGGTAGGTGTAAAATGAATTTTGAACTGATCGATTCGGTCTCGTTCTTATTATTCACAGCCATACTCTATTTTTTAAGCGTGCTGAGCAAACGGTTTGGCGAGGTCATGGGTATCAGGAAATATTATTATCTTTATTATGCAGGCATGCTATTCACAGCTTCAGGTTCTTTTATGATGAGCCTGTCAGTAACAGATTTTGAAAATAGCAGGTTACTGGGGTATGCCTTTTTTTCAGCCGGAATGACCCTGGGTCTTTTGGCTTCAATAAGATACTGGGGATGGTTGATCAAAGAAATAATTAAAGGATAAACTCCATGAAAACGTTTTTATTGTTTTTTTTACTATTGCATTGATCGCTTCAGGTTGTGTTGAGAAACAGGAAGTTCTGAACCTGAGCATAGTACAGGAACCTGACATCATGGAGAATGATACTTCGGTAAAAGTAGCTATAGCTTCAGTTATTTCCCCGAAGGAATCTATTAGATATTATGAAGGAATGATACAGTACATTTCAATAAAATTAGGCGGACCTGTGAAGATAGTTCAAAGGCGCACGTACAAGGAAATAAACGACCTGGTAAAAAACAGTTGAAGGTCAAAATGCTGATGGGTCTTTTATCGGGATTCCCCTGAAATTAAAAGATAGGATTTTTGGAGTGATAACACTTCGAAGCATTAAACAACATAAGTTTTCCGGGAAAGATAAAGAGCTTTTCTCAGCTATCGGTAATCAGCTCGGTGTTGCTATAGAGAATATAACCTTTTATAATAACATCAAATACCTGAAGGAATTCAATGAAGAGATCCTGAATAACGTCAATCTCGCTATCCATGTGGTTGATAAGGATATGAAGATCCTGGCTGTGAACGATGAATTGATAAAAATCAGCAGGGGCAGGTTCAAAAAAGAAGAGATGATTGACAGAGTTCTTTATGAGATATATCCCTTTTTGAAAGAAAAAAATGTCGATAAAGAGTATGAATATGTTCAGAGTACCGGGGAGATATTCCTTAGTGAGGAGAGGACGGAATATCTAGGTGAGGTTATCTATTCAAGCACCAGCAAGATACCGATAAAGGACAATACGGGAAGTGTCATCAAAATAATTACTGTAATGAAGGATGTGACCGAGCAGAAGAGACTTGAAGAGGAACTCAAAGACTCCTATGAGGAGCTAAGATTGACGTATTTGAAGCTAAAAGAGCTTTTCAAGATAAAAGAGAACTTCCTCTCTAACATGTCGCATGAGTTAAGGACGCCGCTCACCTCTATTATGGGGTATACGGAACTGATGCAGGTATTTTCAAATATACTTGACAACTCCGTTAAATTTACCCTGAAAGGCAAGATTAAAATATCAGCAGCCGAAGATAATGAATGGGTTCATATAAAATTCGAAGATACAGGCATTGGCATACCGCAGGATAAGCTTGATAAGATATTTGACAGGTTCCATCAGCTTGATTCTCCTGAAAAACCGGGCAGGGGAGGAGCAGGGCTGGGTTTGTGGATATCGAAAAATATAGTAGAAGCACATGGCGGTAAGATATGGGCGGAAAGTAAAAATAGAGGAAGTACACTTCATGTTTTGTTGCTAAAAAGGAGATTTAATGGATAAAGACGCCTCACACAAAAAAGTTCTTATAGTTGACGATGAACCTGACACACTTGAACTTGTTAAACTTGTTCTTGAAAGTGGAGGGTTTAAAACTGTGCTGGCTGCGAGCGGAAAAGAAGCATTGAAGGAATTGGAAGCATCAAAACCAGACCTCGTACTCCTTGATATAATGATGCCTGATATGGATGGCTGGGAGGTTTTCAGGAAGATAAAAGAGAAGGATGCAAAGATCCCCATTGCCATTTTGACCGCCAAAGCTCAGAACTTTGACCGGCTGCTGGGTCTGCATGTTTTAAAGGCGGATGATTACATTACAAAACCTTTTGGAAAGAATGAATTAATAAGCAGGGTAAGGAAATTAGCAGGTTTAACATAGAGCCGATCGACCAAAAATTAATTATTAATACAGGACAATAGTGAAAATTATGCCGGAATCAAAATTTGTAATACCGTTCTATACAGAAGAACGATGGCAAAACTGGATAAACAAAGTTAAAGAAAGCGGATTCAAGTTAGATGACCAGGAGAAAGGGGCTATCTTTGTTTATATGGAAGATGACGTCGTGCTTTCCTGTCTCAAGATAATTGCGAAATATGATAAGAACTCGTTATCAAAAGATGATGCACTGGGGCACATTGCGCAGGTGAAGGAAATTGTACTTTATAAGATCGAACCGATAAATGAAGATATTGATATTATGCTGGAATCGACGCAGCTCTCCATGATGGGGGTTTTTGCCTCGTGTGAATGCTATATTGAAAAAGCATTTGAAAAAACCGGTTCATTGGGTAAATTAATAAAGAGCGCCCTGAAGGCTGAAAAAGAGGAAAATATGGGTGCAGCGCTTGGGAATGTCGCTGAAATAGGTGCGAATATCCTTGCAGGCAAGAAACTTAAAGATAAAGACCTTGAGGATCTCCCTGAAGGGCTTGTCGCAGAATGGCTGGACGGAATAGATTCAATAAGAGCAGCCATGGTTGGCGATTCAAGTTATAAAGATGACGAACCTGATGAAGGATAAATCGATTAATGCTAATTCATGATATTCTGGGCATTGATCCTGGCGAAATCGTATATTTTGTCGAAGGGAGCTATGCAGCATTAAAAAATAATAACATGTCCCTTCAGTATCTGGAGGTCATCCAGAATGACCCTGAGGCGCATCTGGAAAGGATCCTGGATGAGAATGACCGTCTGATAGGTGTAATCCTATTAAGCCCGGCAAATGACGAGTCTGGGGATGAAAGGGCTGTTTTTACGAATATGGTATCCTCGGTGCCTCTGGCAAATGATAGCAATAAACATTTTTCTACAATTTCCAGGAATTTGAATTTTAATAAAACATACAGGACTGCCAGCAAAAAATTCGGTGAAGCAGTAATTGAATACTATTCTCATGCCCTTATGAACAGGCAGTTGTGCGATAACTGCATCAGCGCTAAAGAACCTTACGAAATGGTATATATCCTGGGCAGGAATGCCAGATTGAAGGCGATACTTGATAAGTATGAACTAAAAGGCGACATCCTTGAAATATGCTGCGGGAACGGTATGTCAACACTGCCGTTGCATGAAATGGGTTATGACCCTCTGACAATAGATCTTGACAGGTGCCAGATATGCCAGGGACTGGAGCATAAGGTTCTATATCCTGCAAGGACGATAGTTCTTGATGCGACAAGGCTTTCTGAATTTTTTACGGAAAAAAGCTTTGATACAATAGCAGGTTTCATGCTCGGAACGATATACTCTTTTAACAGGGGAATATGGGAAAAAATTATCAGCGAAGCTGTAAAACTCCTTAAACCCGGAGGTATTGTCCTGCTTACCGTAAATAAGAAGGAGGAAATGGAAATCCTGAATTCTGCCCTTGAAAAAGCCCATGTCATAGGAAAAATGATAGATAATACTGATGAAAAGGGTATATATGACCAGTGGGTGTACGTAGGGTCAGTATAATATGCCGCGCGACAGAAGAGATTATTTTTACAAGAAGGCCCAAAAAGAGGGATACCGCTCGCGTGCAGCATATAAACTAAAGCAGATAAGTGAACGTTTCAACCTTATTAATAAAGGGAGCATTGTCGTAGACCTGGGAGCAGCGCCGGGCGGATGGTGTCAGGTCGCGCAGGAACTATCAGGCGGAAAAGTGGTGGGTGTAGATATTCTACCTATAAAGGAAATAGAGGGCGTGGAAATTATTAAAGGTGATATCCGCCTTGATTCTACTGTTGAAAAAATAAGGGAGCTAATCAAAAAAGAAGGCGCTGACGTGGTGCTGTGCGATGCAGCCCCTAATCTGTCAGGGAACTGGAGTTATGACCATGCCCGTTCCATCGACCTTGCATCGTCCGCTCTTGAGTGTGCAAAGAAGATATTAAAACCCGGGGGAGGGTTTGCTGTAAAGGTGTTCCAGGGTGATATGTTCCCTGCATTCATGAACAAAGTACGGGGACGATTTAAGAAAGTCCAGGCTTTTTCGCCTCAGGCTTCACGCAAGCAGAGCGCGGAAATATACGTTATTGGAAACCATCTTATAAACGACGCGGTAAAACTGGGTCGGGAATATACTGTTACCATAGAGGATATTGGGGCAGATGGGGATGGGATCGCGAAGATTAACGATCTTGTTGTGTTCGTTAAAAGAGCCACAAAGGGGGAGACACTCAAAATACGGATTCGCGAAATTAAAACCAAGTTCGCTTTTGGAGAGGTAATTCCGTAACGGATGTCGAGGGATTATAAAATTGTCTGGTTTTTGATGTAAAATATTAGCAACGGATGCGAGAGAGGATAGATAAATAATAAGATCAAACTGAAAAATTTAAATAGATTCACCACTTTTGCCGTCTTTCTTGGAGAAGGGTATGGTAAAAACATCATTCTGGCATAACGACACCGCAAAAGTCCCCCTCGCTGTCATCGGCGTATTCCTCTTACTCCTCAGCGTAATGCTCTCCATCAACATCCTTCGCATGGACGTACGCATGGCAACAGCCATGTCAAAGCCTGTCGAAATATCAGCGCCTGACACCGCGCTCACGTACGCGAAAGCAGACCTTGCCCGCGCCATCAATTACGCAGGCATGGACGCTCTCAAACAGCTTGGAGAAACTCCTGTCATCATCCCGGACAACAACAGCGCCTATTACACAAACGGCAGCGTTGACGAATTCACACGCAACCGCGCCCGCGCCCTCACGCGGCACACCCTCAACATATACATAAAAACCAACTATATGTATGACAGGTATGCATACAGGGGATATGCGGTGAACGTCGAACCGCTTGAGACATGGGACGGGATAGACTTCCAGCCCATCAGGATGAAACTCAACAGATCGCTTGTTCCACCGGTCATGGCGCCTGGAGAGAATGGTTACGATACATACTGGAAAGTAAGTGTGCCACTGCGTATCCAT
>JAHIFK010000079.1 GCA_018900975.1 Methanobacteriota archaeon | reverse complement strand
GCTCGTAACAGTTCCCATAGTGATAAGCGCGACTTCTGCATCGTCCATCTGATATGTATCAATAAGCCCGCCGTAATCCCTGCCAAAGACCTTCGCGAACTCGTCATTTACTTCCTGAATAACCTTTTTCGCGGATTCAACGGCGCCTGCCGTCTGCCTGCGCAGTTCCATGATATATTCTGCAGGCATGAACGTGCCTATCATAGCAGGTCTTGCCGGGTCAAGAATAACATCGGGTTCATACGGAGGCAGGAAAGCATCAACATCCTTCTGTTCCGGTATCTCCACCGGTTCGACCGTATGCGTGAGCACAAAGCCGTCAATGCATGGCATCACGGGAAGCAGGACTCGTTTATCCTCTGCGATCCTGTACGCCTGTATCACCATGTCCAGAGCTTCCTGGTTATCCTCAACATATACCTGAAGCCATCCTGAGTCGCGCACTCCCATCGAATCATTATACTCGCACCATATCCCTGGAGGACCGGCCAGAGTTCTGTTCGCATTCACCATGACAACCGGAAGGCGAAGCGGCGCTGTGGCATATACCATCTCGTGCATGAATGCAAGCCCCTGCGACGAGGTAGCGGTGAAAACCCTTGCGCCTGCAGCTTCTGCCGCTGCTGCCGCGCTCATCACGCTGTGTTCGGATTCCATCGTAATGAACTTCGCATCCATCTCGCCGTCGTTCACGAAATCAGCGATGTGTTCGATTATAAGCGTCTGCGGGGTTATTGGGAAAGCAGGGACTACTTCGACGCGTGATAGTTTGGCTCCTATCGCCACCGCATGGTCTCCGGTTATCACTTTCTTCATGTTTTCCCCCTCACCATTTTTATGGCGTCAACAGGACATTCGTTGGCGCATATGCCGCAGCCTTTGCAATAATCGTAATTAGTCATAAGGTCGCCCTTATCAGATATGCGCACGATCGTCCCTTCGGGGCAGTAGAACCAGCACAGAAGGCACATGGTGCATTTTTCCTTATCGCGCACCGGACGAAATGTCGCCCAGCCAAACACTTTGTTCTCAACAAAACTGCCCGGACCTATCAGCCCTGCTTCAGTTCTTCCTTCAACAAGCACTCCGCCAACAGGAAGTTCCTGGTATGATGGGAGCCACTGCTTCTTTGCTTCCAGTTTTTTTACCCCTCTGCTCTTTCCGATGACAGTCCTCTCGTATGCTGTCCTTGCGGCAAGGGCATTCCTTTCGCCAATACTTGCTCCCAGTTTTTCACCGAACCTTCGTTTGATGGCTTCTTCCAGGGATTCGATCTTTACGATACCGGTTGATTTTGCCAGCGCCCCGAGGATAGCCGTATTTGTAATTGGCGCTTTCAGTATCTCAAGCGCCACAGATGTAGCGTCAACAGCTCCTGTCTTTATTACTTTTCCCAGGTCTATATCATCAGGTTTATCCCTTGAGTTTATGACGACCAGTCCGTCGGGTTTCAAACCTGCCACAACATCAATAGTATCCAGAAGCGAATCATCCAGCACTACAACGCAGTCAGGGGTATAGACCTGTGTCTTGCTGTATATCTTTTTTGAGTCGATCCTTGCAAAAGCAAGAACAGGTGCCCCGCGCCTTTCAGCGCCAAAAAAGGGGAACGCTACGGCATAGTTTCCTTCGATCACCGCAGCCTCAGCAATGGTCTGGGCTGCCATGACCGCCCCCTGCCCTCCCCTTCCGTGAAACCTCAGTTCGAACATATTCGGTCTATTCACTCTCCTGTTTGATCTTCGTCGAGCATCATACCTTCACTTATCAGAAGGTCACTTCGCACAGCATGAGTTTCTTCAAGTTTCTCACCCAGAACCTTACGGATCTCTTTCACAAGATCGTTGAGAACACTTCTCTGGCAGGTCTCACCTCTTGTTATGCCGCTCACGATCGCCACAACAGTTCCTTCTGTTTCCGGGACTTTCGGCTTCACGAATTTTGTCTTTATCCCTGCTTTTGCGAAGTCCTCAAAATCAATTGGGTACTCACATGCAATGACTGCGGGAATATTGACATATTTAAGTATTTTCCTTGTTTTCAGGACTATGTGCGAGTTCACGTTCCCCATATGTATCAAAAGGAGTTTGTGCCTTGCTATCTGCTCGATCTCCTTTGCAGTGATACCGAACTTCGGTCCATAGCCTTTTGCAGCAGTTGAAGCGCCCATTTCTTCCATGGGGACACCAGCCCCTGCTTCAAGCACAAGAACGCTTACCTGTATGCCCTCTCTCCTCAGCCCATAAGTTATCTCACATACGGGTTTAGTGATGTGGCGTCTGCCCGGTGTCATCGCTATCGCGACCACATCCGGTCTTGCTGCTTCTGATATTGTCCCGCGCTGGGCTATGCCGCCGCCCCGGCCAAGTCCCATCGCCTCCCTGCAATCAACTAACTGCGTATCTCTTCCGAACATATTTATTTCTCTCTTTTGCAAGGTCGTCGTGTATCATCTTTTTGAGGTCGCCCCCTTCCACGATCGGTTCAGGCTTCTTTGTGGGTATCCCGCCGAGGTAAACGATGCGCTCGCCAAGTTTTTCGGCATGCTCCATTTCGTCTTTAGCTGTGGATTTGAATATCTCAAGCACGGCAGGGCTTTCCTGCAAGTTGCTACTCCGGGCGCTCCTGATGTGATGAAAATAACATTTATCGTCTCCATTATCTCTTCTTTTGTGGCGCCGTGGTTGATTGCGCTTCTCATCTGGGATTCGCAGCATGCTTCACACCATCGCATTTTTTATAATGTTCGAACAATTCAGGATTCATCTCACCCATCATGTTCAATATCTCAGGAGTAAATCCCATTTTACTATCTATGCTTTTGATTACTTTCTCTGGTTCCATGTAAATTCTCCCATAGTATCATTGTTGATATTTGATTTAATCCTTTTCCTGCAATTTTGAGAGGATAACTTTCAATCCGGCTTTATGCCTTTTTTCAATCATAACCCGGCAGGGAAATTGCGGTGCTCAGGGCAATGGTGGGTCTGTAAAGGGATACCTTTGTCTTACCTTTATCTGAATAGACCACTATCTTGCACGGCAGAACAAGACCAGCCTGCTTATTTATGGTAAGACCCTTATGCGCAAGACCGGGATTGCAGATATCAAGAATAATATAATCATCAAACTCTACCTTGAGCTTCTCTGCAAGGATTTTTTTT
>JAHIFK010000078.1 GCA_018900975.1 Methanobacteriota archaeon | reverse complement strand
TGGGCTTCAGGATAATCGACTTCTACGAACTGTTCAGCGAAGCCTATGGCAATTAAAAGAGTTATGGAAAACTCGGAGGAGGAAATGATGGAAACATACTGTGCAGCTCTTGCAGTGGATAGAGAGTTCTCATTCCGGCCATATTTCCGGCCCTATATGACCTTTGACAGTCTGACAGATCACAGTTTTCAAACCAGTTCCAGAAAGAATTCTCCAGACATTTTCCATTTCTTCATATTCTGGTCTCTTTATGTTTGATCTTCGAAACGCTGGCCTGTAATCCAGTACGCAGACCTGCACGTTCTCGTCGATATTTCTTATTTTATCCCCCATTTTCTGGATCTCTTCACGTGAAATGAACTCCTTGTTATAAGGAATTCCAATACCAATAAACACTTCTTCAGGATAATTTTCCACAATATACTTTACCGCATTCCATGCAGTTTCTAAATATTTTCTGGCAATCTTCTGGTTATTTACACCTGTTATGTGCGAAAATGTGTTGAGTTCGAGGCTTTTTAAATCTATGCCGATATCAGTCATCCCGGTTTCAACCAGTTCATCCAGATAATCAGGTGTCAGTATCGAACCATTTGTATCCACATGAAAGTTTGCCTTATCATCAGCATTTTTCTTTTTCAATTCCCTGAGATATTCAATTAGCCATTTCCTGTTCAAAGTGCACTCTCCTCCCGAAATAGCCATCCTATTCACTCTATAGTTTCTTCTTGCATCGCTCATGAGTAAAGCGGCCTCTTTTGGAGTGAGTGCAATCTCTTTACCATTGTATGTTGAGGTCCAGTTCTGGCACTGCTTGCACTGAAAATTACATCCACAGGTAAAACATGCCGTTTCTATAAAACCAGATAACTTTTTCAAACGCCATGGAGTACCCACACCCCCAACAGCATGTCCCATCCAGCCATGGACAGGTCTTTTTGGAGTAATTTCTGTTTCTGTGTCAATATTCATTCCTTCTTTAACTGCTGTAACGCAGCATGGTCTCAGTTCACCATTCACGAGAACCGCACAGCTCCAGCATCCACCGGTCCTGCAGGGAGAGAACAAATCACCATCCTCTGGAAATTCACACGGTTGAAAACCGCATATCTCGAGAGCTTTTTTGACAGTAACTCTTTCCGGAACTGAAATCATTACTCCATCCACTCTCATAGATATGCTGTTCCCATTCTGAATTTCAATCATCTGAATAGCTTCATAAGGACAGGCAAGACTGCACGCTCCGCATCCGGAGCATTCCTCATAATACCCAACATACCTGCTTGAGCATGCTATCTCATCGCAAAATCCGCATTGTCTGCATTTATCCAGATCTTTTTCAGCAACATATCGCATCCTGATCACCCTGATCTGAGCAGGATCATGACTCTCTCCTTTGCGGCCTGAGCGACATTTTCAGGATTGGGATGACCCTCAGGATCAAGATTAACTTTTAAGTACCTTGCATATTGAGGGGCCTTTTGCAGATATCTCATCAGTTGTTCTTTTACCGTCTCATTATCTTCGAATACCTCTCCGTTTGTTTCGAGGTCTTTTCCTTGCAGGTGCACGTTGATCTTTGCGTCTCCCCCCAGGTTTTTCCACCATGTACGACTGCGCAAGCTTGTTATGAAAATAACATTACTGTCAATTACATAATTGACAGGTGTGGTGTATTTCTTGCCGCTTTTGTGTCCAGGAAAGGTTATGAGAAGCGTATTTTTACTGGCAATCTTATGCAGAGGTGAGCGTAAGAGCCAGATCATAAAAGCATTAAAGATATTGGTCAGATTCAAAACACTATCTCCTCGATCAGCAATTACATTTTCACTTGACTTCGCCAGTTAGCCTATAAATGGGAAGTCACATTTCAGAAGTTTTTGTGACAAACCTTGCATGAAAATGTAACATACCCAATAGGCAATATTGTATTGATCGATAGGATTAAAAAAGATTATGGTTACTTTGACTTTTTGTTCGGTAAAATCGGTGGAAAAGCCAAG
>JAHIFK010000077.1 GCA_018900975.1 Methanobacteriota archaeon | reverse complement strand
TTTCCATGAAAACGTCAGTCTCAGAAGCCTGGTGGCAATCCCCAAATCCCCGCCCGTAAAAATATCCGATCCCCAGCCGTGCCAGATGCTTAGGATTCATGTACTGATAGTTGCCTTTGCGGTCCACCATATATATGGAATCTTCAGTGGATTCCAGGAATAAACGGTATTCTTCTTCTGACTTCTTAAGGCGCTCCTCAATTCGTTCATGCTCCCTGATCTCCAGCCTGAGTTTGCGGTTTGCAGCTTCCAGTTCTTCGGTCCTCTCCTCAACCTTTTGTTCAACCTCTTTCCTTTGAACAGCCAGCGCTTCTTCCAGGAGCTTTTGCCGTGAACGGGAGCGCTCCAATTCACTCATAACGTCTTTTATGGATCGGTCAAGACCAGCTATTTCATCCACGTCCCCTGTTGTTACATTTCCCTGATTCTTGCCAGAGCCGCAAAGCTCTGCATTCATCAGGATAAGCCCTGATCTGATATTTGTCTCACGCCCCCACATGAATGCCATATTAAAGATAAGCAGGCCCCCCCACGAGAATCAAAAGTATTTCCTGGCGAATTGTAACAAAACCCAATGATACCCATGGCAGGATTAAGAGTAATACAAACTCTGATAAAAACATGATTAATGTTACGTTGGGCAGTTTCATTAATACCTCATTATAATATTCAAATTATTTTTTATATTTTTCTAATCTATTGAGAAAGTCCGATATATCAAGAGGTTTTGACAAATATTCATTAAATCCGGCTGAAAGAAAACGTTCTCTGTCCCCTTTCATTGCGTAAGAGGTCAGAGCTACCACAGGGACATTTCGATTTTTGCTTTTCAGTATCCTGGTCACTTCAACGCCATCCAAACCTGGCAGTTCAATATCCATTAGAATAAGGTCATAATCTTCAGTTTCTGCTTTTTTTAGTGCTTCTTCCCCGTTGATGGCCTCATGAACAGTAAAGCCCCGCGCTATAAGTATCTCGATCACCAGTTCCATGTTAAGGGGATTATCTTCAACTACAAGTACTTTTGTCATATATGATAATTATTATTATTATTGATGCAAACTATTTATAGTTGTTCTTCAATGTGTGTTGTAACTATTTCAGACCATGAAATTTCGTGACTACATAGTGTAGAGTCCTGAAATTATTTCCTTTCATTACTTCTTTTGTGTTTGTTGTTAGAATCAAAAGGACCGTTCAAAGTTGCGCCTCCACTCAACCGTCACGCCATTAGGGGTCGAGAACACGTTTGTCTGAAGCATTGCGTGAAAATACACGTCTATACATAAGGGTGATCATAACACCAACGAATGCAGATAAGAGAAACAGGGCATCAAATCCTGGAGATTCTTTTGGTAACTTCCCGCGCGACAGTCTTATCTCCTCTATCATTTCTTCAGGCCCGAGATAACCAATATGCCTTGAAACTTCCCTGCCTTTTGTATCAAGGAACACAACCGTGGGGTAGTAGGCGATACCGTAATTGGTTTCAATATCGATCCGCTTCTGTGTATCTACCTTTATAGCAACAAAATCCGAAAGTTCAGAGACAACCCGTGGGTCAGGGTACGTTCCCTCTTCCATCGCAACGCACGGCTGGCACCAGTCAGCGTAAAAATCAATAATAACAGGTTTCTGCATCGAACCTGCTGCAACCATACCATCCTCATAGTTATACCAATTTGTGACGCCAGCTGCAGCAGGAACGAAAAGTAATAGCAATATCGCTATGTGTATAAGCTTCATTATAACAGGATTGGCTTTGGGGTATATAGAATATTCGAAAATCTGATGTTTTCATAATTTTTCCAGGTCCTCGAGATACAGGTACTCCTGCGCATAACCGCAGTATCTCCCGAAATACCCCCTTGCAAAATCAGCTATAGTATCCCGCTTTTTGCTCTTTTTTGCATCATGAAATGACTTGGAATAGAACCTTTCCATGATCTGTTCGATATGCGTATCAACAGGGAAGGACTCAAGCTTCCCGAACGCAAAAAGCAGTACGCAGTCCGCGATCTTGTTCCCGACACCCTTAACTTTGACAAGTTCCTCACGTCCTTTTTTATAAGACATGTCTTTTATTCCGTTCAGGTCAAATTCCCCGTCCGCTATCATGGTTGCGGCGCTTCGAAGATTTGGCGCCCGAAACCCCATCCTGCATGAAGCCATGTCGCATAGTTCAACCTGCGCAAGCGCCTCAGGGGTGGGAAAAGAGTAATACCCTTCCTCGATCCTGTTCCCGAAACATTCACACATCAGCCTTATGGAATTTTTGATATTCCTAATGGTATTGTTGCTTGAGCATATATATGATGCAAGGCATTCCCAGGGGTCCTGCCTGATGAGACGAAGACCGTGGTATTTTCTGATCAATGAGTTTATCAGTTCATCTTTTCCGATCTCAGAGTATATCTTTTCAATGTTGTCGTCCAGCCTGAAATAATCCTGAATGGATTTTTTGTCAAGGGTTGATTCAATGATAAGTTCGCTGCCTTCCTGTTCTGCCCTGACGACGGCTCCGTTGACGTCTCCTGCCCATTGATCCTTTTTATCCCAGCGGAATACCTGACCGCATGAGAGAGTGAGGTCGAGGTTGAAGTCTGGAGCTTGGATGCGGTACATAGTCATGGATGCTTTGCGGGGTTGAAATAAATTTTGATTGAAGATAATAAGGTATTTCTCGAAGTTGGCTGTTCAATCGTTATCTAACAATTTTGTTATATAACATTTCTGTTATATTGTTGTTAACAGATAAATTCTATCCCGCCTTCTTCAATATCCCTCTTGCCGCAATAACTCCCGTCGCCGCAGCATTCACTATATCCCTTGAAAGCCCGGCGCCATCCCCTGCAGCGAACAGGTTCTTCACCGAACTTTCCATGTTCCTGTCAACCAGCACCTGCATTGAATAGAACTTAACCTCAGGCGCGTAAAGGAGCGTTGAATCAGAGGCTACACCAGGTATTATCTCATTCAGCACTTCAAGCCCTTCCCTGATATCTGTAACAATGCGGTGAGGAAGCGCCATTGAGATGTCCCCCGGCGTCACATCTTTCAGAGTATTGACCACAGTATTCTTCATGAGCCGCGCTTCAGTACTGCGCCTTCCCCTCCTGAGGTCGCCCAATCTCTGAAGCACAGGCTTGCCGCCTCCAATGGTTGTGGCAAGTTTCGCTATGCTGCGCCCATAACGGACTGTGTTCTCAATAGGCTCTGTGAGTTCCACCCTCACGAGAAAAGCAAAATTTGTGTTCTCTGATTCAAGGTTGCTCAAAGAATGCCCGTTCGTGGCTATGAATCCTTCGTACTCCTCCTTTACCACGAAGCCGTGCTCGTTAGTGCAGAACGTTCTCACGAAATCATCATAGGTCTTAGTCTGGATATGGAATTTAGGGTCGCGATTTATCTTTGTTATCGGGTCCATAATGATCGCGGGCACTTCAACCCTGACGCCCACGTCAATTGGCGCGTATTTAGCCCCTATCTTATGCTTCTTTACGACTCCATCTATCCATGTTGCTCCCACCCTTCCCGGCGCGATTATCGTAAAACGCGAGCGTATCTCTGCCCCGTCTTTTAATACTACCCCCACGCAAGCATTTTCCTCAATAATCAGATCCTCCACCTTTGTACTCATGAGGAATTCAATACCCCTGTCCTTCAGGTCCTTCTCAAAATTCCCTATGACCTTTGGAGCGTTATCAGACCCCATATGCCTCTGTGTAATCTCGATAAAGCGAGCACCCACGGCAGCAGCCCTTCGTTTCAAGAGTTCGACCTCATCTCCTTTCGGGATGTACAAATGCTCAGGCGCGCCGTAACGCACGAAAACCTTGTCAACGTGATCCACAAGTTCCCATGCATATTCAGGGTCTCCCGTCTGTTCTGCAAGGTCGCCGCCAACGTCTGGACGCAGATTCAGCGTCCCGTCAGAATAAGTCCCTGCTCCGCCAACCCCGCACATGATATCGCAGGGGTCGCAGTGAGTGCAGATACCGCGGCGCTTCATCTTACATTCTCGTTTTTCAATCTCGCGTCCCTGGTCGATGATGAGTGTATCAATCCTGCCTGCAAGTTCATCTGCCGCGAACATGCCTGCCGGTCCTGCGCCCACAATTATAACATCATATCTTGATTTCAAGAAAGCACCTCGGGAAGCCGGTCCATATCCCGCGCCGTCTTAATTTCGCGCGCGATGCGTCGTCCCATTGAGAGTTTTTCCTCCATAAGATCGGAGTACGGAGAGCCGGAAATGAAAAGATTAGTCCCTGCGACAATGCGAGCCGATATCTCAAATACTTTCAACTCAAGTGTGTCCGTCACTACTGCCTCAAGACAGAACGGGCCTATCATTCCCCCGAACAGTTCAAGTGATTTCTCAACTACCCGTTCACCCATATCGAATATCCTTGGGAGCAGCGATTCTCTCACTATAAGCGGAATATTGCCTGTCACTACAAAGGTTGGGTATATCTCAGCCTCTGCCAGTTCAGTCGGTGAGCCTATCCTGAATATCTCATCAGCATTGGATTCAACGCGCCTGTCAATGCCAAGGAGTTCAAGCGTCCCTTTGCTCAGCGCGTAGCCGTCCTGCTTGATAGGTGAATAAAAATAATGCATGTAATAACGCGTTCCAAGCACGAATTCCTGTATCGTATATTTCTCAGTTGGATTTATCCTCTTCTTGAAGTCTGAATAATTCTTCACAACAAAAAAACCCATGCCGCCCTTGGCGCCGTAGTACTTAACCATCATTGGCGAATGGATATCCTCCGGGTTCTTTATCTGCCTGGGCATTTTTATTCCTGCAGACTCAAGCCACTTCCTGCTCATGTCCCTGTCTGATTCCCATTCAAGCACGCGGCGGTTGCCGTACGTGGGGAGGCGTAGCGTCTGGAAATTCTCAGCCCCGAGGTACTCCACGAAAGAACCATGCGGTATAATTATTGCGTTCTTTGCAGCCAGTTCTTTTGCTTTTGAAAGGATATCCTTGTAATTCTTTACGACGAAAAATTCATCAGGTTTTGCTTTCGGGAATGCATCGTAAAATTTTGGCGGCGCGCCTATGCAGATACCGATCGTCCTGAAACCTTCTTTCCTTGCTCCATCAAAAAGCTGGAGGCTGCTGTGCGAGCAGACAGTGGTTATTGCAAGCTCGTCTTTATCGTAACCCTCTAATATATCTAGAATCTCCTGTGTCTCTACCATTATGCACCTACTCAGTGCAATAGTTATATATTTTACTGTATTAATTAAGGTTGCGGAAGGGGTAGGTTTGCGAATACTTGCGGATGAAGACTGGAATGAAATTAGGATAGAATAAAAAAAATCAGCAAGGAGGCGCTCAATAGACTTGAAAAATCGTATTAAAGGGATGTAATGCTTTTCATAAAAGAGTCGACGAGAACCATATGATTCTCTACGTGAGCGGATTGAAATGAAGATGGTCGAATGCGTCCGGAAACGATTAATCTTCAAGCATCAACTTATACAGATCCTCATTCATCCATAATCCTTGCTTTTTGAGATCTTCCAGGACACTTTTTAAATTTCTGATTCTGCCTTTTTTATGCATTGTTTTCAGAAAACCAAGTGTTCCTATAACATTTATATCATGCATTGAGGCAGCCCTTCTTCCAGCAAGATCATCAATCAAAAGCAGATCAGCTTTTTGTTCGTAAGCGAGAATAATAGCATATTCTTCTCCTTTATCCAGCAATGATAACAAAGTGAACGCATCTTTATTTCTTACTGGGATTACCTTGATCCAGTCTGCATTTCTTACCTCATTTGAGCCTTTCAGGTCATTTGACGTAATTTCTTCATAGACGACTTCAGGTATCGATATCTCCCCGAACTTTCATTCAATATACCAAGTTTTCCCGCGGTCTTCATGTCCTCATCCAGCTCTGAAACACCATAATTTAAAGGGATTTTTAAATCTTTCATGATACCCAGCATTTCTATTCTGCTTAATCCCAGTAAAGCCGCCATCTTCCCCAGGGATATTTTACCTTCCCTGTACAGTTCCAGAAGGAAGTTCTTTTTTATAAAATAGCCCAGGTGGGCATTATCAATCCCCAGCGAGTATAAAAGATCGCCGGGAAGCTGTATTTCGGTTTTGATCATTCTGGTTTCGGATGACATTGGTATCGTTAGTCATTTTGATGATGTGTTAATATAAATATTTGCTTCACATAAATGCATCAGTCCTCATTTTTCTGCCAGCGAACTGCAGCCTGTTTCCCATGCTTTCGGGAAAAGTATGCAGATTAGCCTTTCTATAAAAAATAACAACATTTATTACACTATAGAACATCAATTTTTCTGATGAAAAATAAGCCGCACGTTTTGGGTATGCTTTTATAGTTTCCTATACGTTAAATAAAATATAAAAATATGATAAACCAAAAAACCATTATGGAAGCTGTCGAACTCCTCATAAAGGCTGCAAATCCTGTCAGGATAATACTCTTCGGTTCTTACGCTCGTGGTGACAACAAAGAGAGCAGCGACCTCGATTTTCTTGTAGTTGAAAAAGAAATAAAAGCTCGCAGGATGGAGACCGTGCGCCTTCGGGATGTGTTAAGTCCTCTTCGAATACCTGTGGATGTGGTTGTCGTCAGTGAAAAATCATATAATGAATGGAAGGATGCACCTGGAACAATCATTTACGAAGCGGCTGTTGAAGGTAAGGTGGTTTATGGAGCCACTTGAAAGAGCAGAGCTTCTGCTTGCGAAAGCAAAAGATGATGAGACTCTCCTTGAGGAAGTCATCTCAAACGAAAAAGTAAGAGATGAGATCATTGGCTTTCATGCCCAGCAAGCCTCTGAAAAACTGCTAAAAGCCCTTCTCATGGCAAAAAACATAACTTACCGCCGGACACATGATTTGAGGGAATTGATAGACCTGATCAGGGATAATAACATAAAATTTCCAGAATCGCTTATGGAAATACGCACCCTATCACCTTTTGCAGTTGAATTCCGTTACGATTACATTCCCCTGGAAGAAGAAGAAGAATTTAATCGACAGAAAGCGTTGGAAATGGTCCAGCAATTGCGTAAATGGGTTGAAAATATTCTATAAGTCTAATCGAAAAAGCAATCTTTTAATCCCTCCCCTGCCAATTAAAACCCTTGGGAGATACAACTAACATGCCAATCAGATTCGACCGTTTCACCATCAAAGCCCAGGAAGCATTCCAGGAAGCTCAGAGCATAGCAATTGACAGGAACCAGCAGCAGATAGAAGTAGAACACCTCCTTCTCGCTCTCATCAACCAGAAAGAAGGCTTAACCCTCCAGCTCCTTCAGAAACTAGGCGCAAACACAGCAGGAATAACATCAGCGCTTGAAGAAGAAATCGACAAACTTCCGCGCGTGGAAGGCGCCGGGGCAGGTCAGGTTTACGTTTCCTCAAGGCTGAACAATGTCGTCGATGCTGCATTTAACGAGATGAAAGACCTGCGCGATGAATATCTCAGCAGCGAACATATGCTTCTTGCAATCGCAGATGAGAAAAACGGCATCTCGGCGCGCATCCTGAAAGGGAACGGTGCGTCAAAAGATGCCCTCATGAAAGCCCTTAAGGAAGTAAGAGGCTCATCTCGCGTCACAGACCAGAATCCTGAGGCAAAATACGAGGCTCTCAAAAAATACGGCCGCGATCTCACAGAACTTGCATCCCGCGGCAAGCTCGACCCCGTCATTGGGCGGGACAACGAGATCCGGCGCGTGCTCCAGGTGCTCTCACGGCGCACCAAGAATAACCCCGTGCTCATAGGTGAGCCCGGCGTGGGAAAAACAGCAATTGCAGAAGGGCTGGCGCTTCGCATATTCATGGGAGACGTGCCCGAGCCCATAAAGGATAAAAAAGTGGTGGCGCTTGACATGGGCGCGCTCGTGGCTGGCACAAAGTTCAGGGGCGAGTTCGAGGAGCGCCTCAAGGCAGTGATAAAAGAAGTGCAGGATTCGGAAGGCCAAGTTATTCTATTCATTGACGAACTTCATACAGTCGTGGGTGCAGGCGCGGCTGAAGGGGCGATGGATGCCTCCAATCTCCTCAAACCAGCGCTTGCGAGAGGAGACCTGCGCTGCATTGGAGCTACTACGCTTAATGAGTACCGCAAATACATCGAAAAAGACCCTGCGCTTGAGCGCCGTTTCCAGCCCGTGCTCGTGGGAGAGCCAACTGTGGACGAGACCATATCCATCCTTCGCGGTCTCAAGGAAAAATACGAAGTGCACCACGGTGTCCGGATACAGGACGCCGCCATCATCTCTGCGGCTGTGCTCTCGCATAGATACATAACAGACCGCTTCCTTCCCGACAAAGCCATCGACCTCATAGACGAGGCAGCGTCAAAACTTCGGATAGAGATCGACAGCATGCCGGCTGTGCTTGATGATATCGAGAGAAAGATAAGGCAGCTTGAGATCGAAAAGCAGGCAGTGAAAAAGGAAAAGGACGAATACTCTAAAGAACGCCTTGAAAAAATAGATAAGGAACTTTCTGACCTGAAAGAGAAGGGCAGTTCAATGAAAGCCCACTGGCAGCTTGAAAAGGACGCCATCCAGAAAATACGAAAGATAAAAGGCGATATCGAAAAAACGCGCATTGATTCAGAAAAAGCTGAGGTTGAAGGCGATCTTGAAAAAGCGTCAGAACTCAGGTATGGCGTATTGATCAACCTGCAAAAACAGCTTGATGAAGACAACAAGAAGCTTATCGAACTCCAGAAAGACTTGAAGATGCTCAAGGAGGAAGTGGACGAGGAGGATATCGCTGAGGTCGTGTCAAGATGGACCCATGTTCCAGTGAGCAGGATGCTGGAAGGCGAGATGCAAAAACTCGTTCACATGGAAGAGCGTATAAAAGCGCGTGTTGTGGGGCAGGAAGAAGCTGTTATCGCAGTTGCCAACGCCGTCAGGCGCGGACGCGCAGGGATATCTGACCCGAAGCGTCCTATTGGATCATTTATGTTCCTCGGTCCGACTGGCGTCGGTAAAACGGAACTTGGGCGCGCGCTTGCAGAGTTTTTGTTCGATGACGAAGCGGCGATGATACGGCTTGACATGAGCGAATACATGGAAAAACACACCGTGGCAAGGCTCATTGGCGCTCCGCCCGGATACGTTGGCTATGAGGAAGGCGGGCAGCTCACTGAAGCTGTGAGGCGGCGCCCGTATGCCGTCATCCTGTTCGATGAGATCGAGAAAGCGCATCCCGATATCTTTAACCTGCTGCTCCAGATACTCGACGACGGCAGGCTCACTGATGGGCATGGGCGCACTGTGGATTTCAAGAACGCAGTTATCATAATGACCTCTAACATCGGGAGTCAGTGGATATTCGAACTCGGGGAGAAAGAAGAAGAGATGAGGGAAAAGGTCATGGATATGGTGCACAAGAATTTCAAGCCGGAATTCCTGAACAGGCTTGATGAGATAATTATCTTCCACTCTCTAAAACTCCCCGAAATAATGAAGATTGTGGACATCCAGTTTGTAATACTGAGCAAACGGCTTTCAGAAAAGAAGATTACCATCAATCTGACCCAAAAAGCAAGGGATTTCATTGCAAAAGCAGGTTATGATCCACAATTCGGAGCGCGGCCCATCAAGCGCACGATACAGCACAGGATTCTTGATCAGCTTGCGATGAAGATATTGAATCAGGAGTTCATTGAAGGCGATGTTGTGGAAGTGGATGTGAAAAAGGATGAGATGGTGTTCAGGAAAAAGAGCGAAACCGCAGATAAACGCAGATGAACGCAGATTTATTGTCAGGATTTTTGAGTAAAATTTGATAACTTATTTTTCCTGATACCAAAGGTCAGGCGATAATCTCAGGGGTGGCGATCAATACGCCGACCCTGGTGAGGATAAGGAAGATGCTCACGAGCGATGTCAGATAAAACTGAAAAAAATATACGCGATGTAACGGAGATCGCCAGTCAATTCTGAGGGAGCGTTACGTTTAAATATAGCACCTTAACTAATTATCCATTCGAAGAGGCGCTGTCCACCATTTATCTGTGAAAATACTCAGGGAGGATATTCATGACATTGACAAAAAAGGGAGAGGATAAAGAAAAACACCAACCTGAGGTTGTTGGGATTTATCCGAAATCAGCGATTTTATGGTATAATAAAGGAGTTGATCTTGATGCTTCGGGGAGAAGGGAAGAAGCCCTGGTTGCATACGACAAAGCTATTGAGATTAATCCGAAAGATGGGGAAGCGTGGACGTTTAAAGGACTTGACCTGAATGATTTGGATAGATTTGAAGAAGCTCTTTTTGCATTTGATAAGGCTATAGAGATCAATCCGAATAAAGGGGATATATGGACATTTAAAGGAATTTCTTTAGGTCATTTGGGTAGATCTGAAGAAGCCTATGCTGCATTTGATAAGGCAATAGAGATCAATCCAAAAGATGATTTTGCACCTTTTATCAAGGGAAAAGCTCTGCTTAATAACGGTAAGTATGAGTGGACAAGGAAGATCTTTAAGCCGCAATAGAATTAAATCCTATGCCTTCAGCAATATCCCTTCGAGCACCATATCTTCTAAGTCACTATATACTTCGTATAATTCTGATTGCTCTACAAGTTCACATCCGCAGGAATCGTCTTCACTATCATCATTAAGTTTTTGAGCAGCAGTTTATTACACTCACTCACAATAACTTCTGGCGCAATATGGGCATCCTGTTATAAACTCTGTGCCATCATAATGATAAAAAATTTGACATTTGCAGTTCCAACATATACCTTTATACGGTGTAAAGTCGGGTGAATTCGGAAATAATTCATTGTATCGTTTGATTCGTTGAGTAATAAATTTCTGGCATGCTTTAAGAAGACCATATAACTCTTCTTCTTTCGCATTC
>JAHIFK010000076.1 GCA_018900975.1 Methanobacteriota archaeon | reverse complement strand
CTCTGCATGAGATTATTACCGAAAGTGGCAATCCCAACGAGCGACATTTTTTCGGAGCATATTAAAAAGGAAATACTGTAAATAAAACTCCACCATAAGGCAAAGCTTCCATCATTAAATATATAACCATTGCGAACGAGTTTCAATAAAATGCCCCACCAGATAAGCCCTTTTTACAAGTTAAAAGAATTTTTATTTTCAAAAAATTCTCTGCCCTATTTTGTATTTGCTGTTTTTGCATTACTTCTGGTTTCAGCTTTTTTTCCTTCAGGTTACATTCTAACTTTGGATACCATCGTCTCCGAGAATGTTTACCATGTTTCAAGTCTATTTTACGGATTGAGCAGTTCTTACTCTGTAGCGCCTTTCATAGCTCTACTCAGGTTTATCAATGTGTTTTTCTCGGTAGAGTTTATTCAAAAACTGTCATATTTCTTCATTTTTTTTATATCAGGTCTCTCCGCTTATAAGCTATGCCCTGAGGAATGGGGTATAGGGAGATATTTTGCAGGCTTCCTGTATATGTTGAATCCTTTTGTCTATGTTCGATTCTTAGCAGGTCACTGGCTTCTTCTTCTTGCTTACGCGGTCACACCCTTTGCTATTAAGGGTTTAATTGACTTTTTTGAAGATCCCTTAACTAAAAGAGCGATAAAAGTCGTATTTCTTTTAACTTCTATATTTGTTCTCGAAACGCATACGCCATTTCTTTTATTGATCGTGCTCGCTGTTATTTTTCTGGTTAGACTTGTAGAATACAGGAAAAATAGTGATAAGATTTTCAGCCTATCAAAATCAATAATTCTAATCGGCATTTTACTGCTAATTCTTAATTCATACTGGCTTATACCTACTTTTGTCGGGAGTTCTGCACCACTTGGTGAGATCACCGGTTCTGATCTTAACACCTTCACGACCAAACAGGATCTCAATTTCAACACTTTATTCACTACCGCCTCCATGTACGGCTTCTGGCGTGCAGGCTATGTTTACACAAAAGACCTTTTACCATACTGGTATCTCTTCTATATCTTCATCTTATTCCTCGCCGTACACGGATTTGACTTAAACTTCAAACATACTAAACACGGGATCTATGTCAAAGCCTTTGGCGCAATAGCGGTGCTATCAGTCCTCCTGGCAGCAGGCATCTCCGGCCCAATTGCAGGCGTATTTGAATTCCTATTTAACAATGTCTTCTTCTTCAAAGGCTTCCGTGAGCCTCAGAAATTTGTGGCGCTTTTAGTATTAGCTTACGCATACCTTGGGGGCCTGGGTGTAGCCGAGTTCGAAAAAATTGCCCGCGATCCCACATACAGAGCCAGCGCAAAGAAAATAGGCGCATGGCTGATAATCGCCATGGCTCTTGCCACGCCTTTCATCTATTCTTTCACCACGTTCAATGGCTTCTGGGGTCAGCTCAAGCCTACAGATTATCCGAAGGACTGGTATGAGGTTAACGATTTCCTTAACCAGGATGAACAGGACTTTAAAGTATTATTCCTACCATGGCATGCCTATATGGACTTCAAGTGGCTTCCCACTGCACAGAAAAGGATTGCTAATCCTGCTTCAATCTTCTTTGATAAACCTATTATCCAGGGCGACAATATGGAAGCTGGGGGTATCTATAGCTCCTCTACTAATCCCGTCTCAAAGTACATCGAGTTCCTGCTTGCGAACAGAAATAAAATCGACAACTTCGGCGAGCTAATCGCACCGCTCAATGTAAAATATATTATTCTTACAAAAGAAGTGGATTACAGGTTCTACGATTTCCTCCACAACCAGACAGACCTGGAGCTTGTAAAAGACACCGAAAACATGGTAGTTTTCAGGAACAGGCATCCGGTTCATAAATTCTATCAAGTGAACAGCATCAGCACGATAAGATCATGGGACGAACTGCTTGATATAAGCAGAACAGGGGATATCATGGACTCGGCTTTTGTGCTTGGCAATACTACCCAGATCCACCTTTCGAATATGTCTGCTCTTGATCATAGAGAGGATTCCCCTGTGAAGTACGAGATTGAAAAGCCATCCATGAGGTATGTGGTATTCGCGGAAAAATTCTCAGGAGATTGGAAGCTTGGAGGCGCTGCTTCTGAGGCAAATCTTGGAGTTACGAATTTCTATGATGCGAAACGGCTAGATGGGCTGACGATTTATTACGAGAGGTTCAACGTGTATCTTGCAGGTTATATTATTTCAGGAGTCAGTTTTGTGATTTTACTGGTGGTGTATTATAGGGACAATCGGAAAAAGAAGCAGGTTTAAGTAAATTGAGATATTAATACACCCATTCTAAAATCGTCTGGTAGATGGAAATTATGGTGACAATATAAATTGACTAACCCTTCAAGAGACACTCTGCTGATGCTTGTTGTATTCGTTATCGGCGCATTATTGAACTATTCATTTAATATCGCTATGGGGTGGCTTTTACCTCCAGACCAGTACGGTATCCTCGGTGTAGCTATATCCTTAATGAGCATATTATCCCTATTTGTCGCTTCAGCTTTCCCGTTCACAGTAGCAAAGTTCCTGTCAGAGGATAATGAAAATAGCATAAAGCACAGGGTTTTCAAAAGTTCTCTCACTGGAAACCTCATTATTGCATTACTAATATCTTTCATTTTTTATGCTTTATACGGATTAGGGATAATACATCTCGACGGAACATACAGACCGTTCGTTCTTCTAATCATAGTTGGATTGGTCTTCTCCTCAATAGGTGGTGTGTATGCAAGCGCTCTGCAGGGTATGTTCAGATTTAAGAAGTTCGGTTTTGTTGGAATTATCTCGACTCTCACAAAACTGATCTTTGCTATTCTTCTTGTCTCACTCGGTTTCGGTGCGTTGGGTGCATTCTCTGGAATTATCGCTGGAACAATAGTAGGTCTGCTGCTGGCAGTTATCTTCAGTTCGGATTTCAAATACTGGAAAACACAAGGCTGGGCAGACAAAAAGATATATTCATTTGCGCTTCCAATGTTCTTTGGAACTTTTTTCATGACCCTGCTCATGAATCTGGATATACTTGGAGTAAAATTCCTAAGTGAAAATGTTCTTTCAGATACTCTAACAGGTTATTATAGAAGTGCTCTCATCCTGGCAGAACTTCCGGTTTTTGCTGTCGGCGCGCTAATGGGGGCCATGTTCCCCCACATCTCAAAACATTCATCCAACAATAATAATTATTCCAATAAGACCCTGAAGTATGCAGTTTTAATTATTTGTCCTGTCAGTATAGCGTTATTTGCAATACCTTCATCAATTATAGCACTTGTTTTTCCTTCATCTTATGCAGCTGCTGCGGATGCCCTGGGTGTGCTTGCTCTTGGGATGGGTTTATTTGTTGTAATAACCGCACTGTCAGGCATCTTCCAGGCAATGCACCGTCCAAGAGTCCCTGCGATAATTCTCTTGCTTTCCATAGTTGCGGATATTATTGCCCTGATTTTCCTGGTACCTCGATATGGTATTCTTGGCGCTGCGGCTTCAACGACTATCGCTTGTATCATCGGCTTTCTTGGTCTGACAGGAGCGTATTTAAAATATGGATTTATTGAATTTGACCTCAATAAGGTTTTGAAGATACTTATTTCCTATATTCTATTTGGAACCCTTGTTTTCATATTGCCTCATGGCACAAAGTTATTGACGATAATTGATCTGTTGATCAGCTCAATACTGTATGTGCTGGTTTTATTTTTGTTGAGACTGCTAAAAGACGAAGACATAAAAATGATCCTATCAGGTTTCAGGGTTTCTATCAAGAATTGAAATAGGGAGCAAATGTTCGGAAAGTAGTTTGATTACTGCCTAACATATCCAGCATCACAAACTTCGGCGAACTCATGATCCTCTGAATGCCAAATACGTGCTCCTGACAAAAGAAGTGGATTACTGATCATCGGGGTGGTTCTGGCGCTCATCGAGTATGTAAAAGAGGGGAAAACTGAAGAGGCAGTTCAGCCATCTGTGAAAGAACGACCGCATGTGGAAAACGAGAAGCCTCGCCTCATAGCAGTTGCAAGCGGCAAGGGCGGCGTTGGCAAGACCACGATAGCAGCCAATCTGGGCGCGGCTCTTGCTGAGCTGGGCTGCAGGGTCACCATGATCGACATGGACCTTGCCATGCCCAACCTTGAGATAATCACAGGTCTTCGTAACCCCCCTGTGGGACTGGTGGACGTGCTTGAGGGAAAACTCGATCTTACACAGGTGGTATATACTGAACCCATGGGCACACAGGTCATCCCCCCAGGGATAATGCTTGAAGGGTACAGCAGAGAGAATACTTGAAACACATGTTGTCGCCGTCATCCCTGAGAGCAGGATAGTGAATGAAGCGCTTCATAATGAGGAGTGTTTCGTGGCATCTGACGCAGGGAGCGGACCTTCTAAGGAGATCAGGGGGCTGGCGAAAGAGTTAGCCCGGTAAAATTCACAGCGAACGCATCCTCCGATTACCTCATCTTCATCCCGCCCAACCTGGACTCCGACTACTGGGAGCTAAACGGCGCGCCCTCGCTCGCCCAGGGGTTCTATGCAGTATATCCCGTCGCGGCGGGGACGAATCATCATGCGCGGTATGGGATAGCGCACGGGCGCCGTGGATTTAATATTTAAAGAGTGATAAATATATGGCGCAGGAAGGATGATCAGCCACAGAGGGCACCGAGAGCACAGAGCAGGGTTGTTTATCTCATTATCCTCTGCGCGCTATGTGGTTTTTTGAAGGGATGTAAATATATCCATCATGTCATCAGAAGAAGCGCAGGGAAAGCCTGAGAAAAGATCGCTGAATTACGAGAAGAAAAGCCGCGCTATATACAAGCCTCAGAAGAAATATCATTTGATCATAAACCCCAGCATTATCAATATACTTCGGCAACTATCTTATCGCCTTCCAGCCAGATCTCTGCATTCTCTTTCTTCCCAAGCGCTCTGTCGATCTCCTCGGGTATACCTATCACTCTTCGTCCCCCGCTTACTGTGATCTTGCGCCTGAACACAACAGTGGGTTTTCTGAACTTCTTAACAATTTCTTCAACTTTTTCGCTGGAATTGGCATCGAGATATTCCTCTGCACAGGTCGGGCATCGCGAGCCTGTAAGTCTCGTTACGACAATTTCTCTTCCTTCCACAGATGCGACGAAGGTAATATCCTTAGCATCTTTGGTCCGTGTTCCACATGCTGCACATCGAATTTCTATTTTGCTCATATTTCCTCCTCTCGAATTACCGTTATAATTATTAATAGATGTTTGATTATGAAAGTAACACGAATATTCCTGCTTTCTTTATCCCATCCGCGCATTGTGTACCTGATATCTCCATACGAATCGGTTTCTTTTTTATATAATGAACCATGGAGCAATATAAGCTTGATATCAGATAGATAGATGCTTCTTTCGAGAAAGCGCTCATTTGCATGTTTGGATATTGTGTATTTTCTTTGCTCGAATAGTTCCAGGGCTTTTTTGCGGATTTCTTCAAACATAATATCTCTATTAAATCTCTTATGTATCTCTTGGATATATACTTAATGTTAATCCATTTCTTAACATGACTATATGGAAGAACATCTAGATTGTCAGCAAGAGCAAAAGAATTACCAGCAGGCACTCATAGTAGCCGCCGGCTATAACAAGCAGCGAAGCTCTTGCCAACAGCATTGCGATTAATGCCTACTATTTCCTGGTCATCGGGGTGGTTCTGGGGCTCGTCGAGTTTATAAGAGAGGGGGAAACGGAAGAGGCAGCGCAGCCAGATGTGAAAGAACAACCGCATGTGGAAAACGAGAAGCCCCGTCTCATAGCCATAGCCAGCGGCAAGGGCGGCGTGGGCAAGACCACGATAGCAGCCAACCTGGGCGCGGCTCTCGCTGAACTGGGCTACAGGGTCACCCTCATCGATATGGACCTTGCTCTGCCCAATCTTGAGATTATCACAGGCCTTCGAAACCCCCCCCGTGGGACTGGTGGACGTCCTGGAGGGAAAGCTCAATCTTACACAGGTGGTATATACTGGACCTATGGGCACTCAGATCATCCCCCCGGGGATAATGCAGGACGGGTACAGCAGTGAGAACGTTCCAAAGATCAGGGAGCTGCCGGATGCGCCGTTATATATCGTACTCTCTCTTGATGCCGATGATATAGATAAGTGGTATGCGCGGCTTGAGGCCGGGTTTGTGGCGAGGAATATGCTGATGCAGGGGTCGGCGATAGGGATGGGCTCTGGTTTACGATGGGATTGGGAGCTGATGAGCAGGTAAGGATAGATAAAGCGATCGGGCTTGAAATGGATGATTTGCCTATAGCAATTGTGTCAATAGGGCATGACAAAATTTGAATATTTCAATAACAATTTAAATGGAATATTTTTGGTTGAATGGAAAGTTACTTAATATAGCAAAGAAGATTTGAGGTATAAGATGATAAAGACATTGCATGCTATTTTTGATGGTAAGGTTCTGAGACCAGAAGGATCAGTAGATTTAGATGTAGGTAAACGTTACGTTTTGATTGTTGAAAGAACAATTGAAACGAAGGCCCCGAGAAAAGAATCACTTTACCCGCTCACCCAAATCCTGGATATTGCTACTGACGTGGGTGTTGATGATCTTTCCACAAGACACGATTGGTATGCACACGGAAGACGGGATGATGAAAAGCAGTGAAACATGCTAAATTTGTTTTTTTAGACACTCGACTGAGTTTGTTTTAGTTGAAATCGCTGATGGACTTGCAGCAGTTCAGTTCCACAAACATGCCGTTCAGATGATTAATTTACTTAAGGAGAATCAATTTGTTGAAATCGTTTCCCTCTCATCTGAATTGTTTGAAGAAGCGTTTAAACTCTACAAGAAACGAACGGATAAAGGATGGGGGCTTACAGACTGCACCTCGTTCATTGTGATGAAAAGCTATGGTATTATAGATGCATTAACAACAGACGAGCATTTCCAACAAGCAGGCTTCCGGGCACTGTTACGAGAGATGCTATGATAGACAGACTATGAAGAAGCTTGAGGAAATAAAATAAAATTCTTGGCGCAATCTCTTTCCATACAACTTCATTTATCGCGATAAACAACGAACTGAAACGAACCACGACGAACTACCTGACAGAGAATATCTATGTTGTGAACAGGGACGGTGTGTACAGGTACCATAACCGGAACCCACCGGATGATCTGACTACAAGAGACCACAGGCTGGAGCTTATAAAGAAAGGCGATGCGAGAGATACCCTGCGTTCTTCGGTCAGCGAACTGCCGGATGCGCCGTGCTATATCATACTCACTCTTGATGCTGATGATAGGGAAAAGTGGTATGCGCGACTTGAGGCTGGGTTTGTGGCGGGGAATATGCTGCTGCAGGGGTCGGCGATCGATGTGGGGTGCTGGTTTACGACGGGATTGAATGATAGTGAGCAGGTAAGAATAGGTAAAGCGATCGGGCTTGAAAGGGATGATTTGCCTATAGCAATTGTTTCAATAGGGTATGACAAATAAAATAGATGAAGGTAAACGCAAAGAGAACGAAAAAAAATTTTGTAACTGGGAGGAGTTATCAGATGGAGGTCGTCGTTACTTTTACGAAGTTGATGGTCGTTTCGGCTGGTTAGCTCGCTATATAAAGGAAGTAGATTCTAAGGAGCAAACTTTAAGGTTTTATCAGGCTATCTATGATAGCACAGGTAAACTTATCGAAGTACATGAAAAATATCCCGAAGATAAAGGTCATATAAATGTTTAGAGCGTGAGTTATGAAAATCACCCGAAAAGATGTTGCAAAGAAGATCATTGATTATCTATATCATCGTATAACCCTTCAAGAACTTGTGGATTGGGCAGAATCCAGTATGATGGAGGCAAATTTT